>NZ_ASSI01000036.1:0-51025 GCF_000466765.1 Burkholderia sp. AU4i
CGGTCGAGCCGGTCGGCCGCGCCGCGACCGTCTCGCTCGGCGGCCGGCATCGCCCGCCGCTCGCGCAGACATTCCGGCGCATCGGCGGCACGCGCGCGTTGACGGTCGCGGTCAATCACCTGAAATCGAAGAACTGCCCGAACGCGACCGGCGCCGATCTCGACAGGTCGGACGGCCAGGGCTGCTGGAACGCGGCGCGCACGCGGGCCGCCGTGCGCATCGCCGGCTGGCTCGCCGGATCGCCGACAGGCGCCGCGGCCGATGGCGTACTGCTGGTCGGCGACCTGAACAGCTATGCGAAGGAAGATCCGGTTCGCGCGCTCGAATCGCGCGGCTACGCGAACCTGGTGGCGCGCTTCGTCGGCGATACTGCGTACAGCTACGTATTTCGCGGCGAGGCCGGCAGCCTCGATCACGCGCTCGCGACGCCGGCCCTGACCGCGCGCGTCAAAGCCGTGCACGTCTGGCACATCAACGCCGATGAACCGTCTGCACTGCAACCCGTGCCCGATTACAAAACGGCCGCACATCGGTCGTCCTATTACGCACCCGACGCGTATCGATCGTCGGACCACGATCCCGTCGTCGTCGACCTTGCACTGGACAACGGCTCGCGAATGCCGGCCGCAGGCACAAACCCTGCTCGCCCGTACAGCGTCGATTAGTGCATTTGCATCAGCCCATCGCCTGCAATGGCACTATTTACCTGGTACCCCGGGCGACGCCATATTTACCGGACATTCACTTCGTATCGCTTCTTGTTGCACGCGTTTCGCCCATTTGAGAATTTTTTTCAATCTTCGCGCGGCCCCGCGTGGCGGGGCTTTCCGGCAAATCCGCCAACGAATTGAAAATTTGTCTCGAAACTCAACCGGGCCAAGTGAATCACATTAGTTGCTGGGATTCGTCTTATCTTCAAATTGGCCTTGAATCGAAGGAGGATAAACACCATGGCGCTCACTGACTCGATCGAACACAAGCTGGACCGCGGCCTGTCCGACATTCGTCGCACGGGCCGGCGCGTGGGACGCACGACGCGCTCGGCCGCCCGCGACCTGCATGCCGACGTCACCGACGATCTGCGCGGGCTGGTCGATGAACTCGAAGATCTGCTGAAAAACGACGGCGACGGCGATATTGCCGCGCTGCGCAAGCGCGTGCAATCCAGGCTCGATGAAGCACGCGGCGCGCTCGACCATGCGTCGGGCAGCGCAGCCGCCCGGCTGCGCGATTCCGCCGAACGCGTGTCGCAGGTCGTGCAAGACAACCCGTGGCAAACCGCCGGCGTCGTTGCCGGCCTCGCGTTCGTTGCGGGCCTGCTCCTTGCCCGCCGTTGAACGGAGCCGGCCGTTCCGACGCCCGCCCCGTCCGTCCTCAATCAGACAAAGAAGGAGAAACGCCATGCAGAAGACCTTTGCCATGAAAGCCGCCGCCGCCGTCCTGCTCGGCAGCCTCGCGCTCGCCGGCTGCACGACCACGCCGGACAAGCCGGAAGGCGCCGCGGCCAGCGCGTCGAAGCGCCAGTCGATCGACGCCAGCGTCAACGCGACGCTCTCGCGCCTCTATTCGACGGTGCCGGGCTCGCGTGAACTCGTCGCGAAATCGCGCGGCGTGCTCGTGTTCCCGAGCGTGCTGCAGGCCGGCTTCATCGTCGGCGGCCAGTCGGGCAACGGCGCGCTGCGCGTCGGCGGCAGCACGGTCGGCTACTACAACACGTCGTCGCTGTCGGTCGGCCTGCAGGCCGGCGCGCAGTCGAAGGCGGTCGTGTTCCTGTTCATGACGCAGGATGCGCTCGACTCGTTCCGCAAGTCCGAAGGCTGGTCGGCCGGCGCCGACGCGTCGGTCGCGGTCGTGAAGGTCGGCGCGAACGGCGCGGTCGACTCCAACACGGCCACCGCACCGGTCGAGGTGCTGATCCTGACCAACGCCGGCCTGATGGGCGACCTGTCGGTGAACGGCACGAAGGTCACGAAGCTCAACATCTGACGATGCGGCACGCGGCGTTGCGCCGCGTTTGCTTCCCGGCAGCGCCGCGGCCCCGGCCGCGGCGTTTTCGCATGTGCCGCGCGCAGCCGCTATGATGGCGGCACCTTTGCGGGCATACTCCGGTTCGGGCCGCCCGGCGGATGGCCGCCCGCAGCGCGTTGCGCCGTGAACCCGTGACGATCGCGAACCGATCGCGCACGGGGCAACGAGATTCAATCAAACCACGCATCAATCTGCGCGAATGTCATCCATGGATAGCGGACACGACCACCAAAAATTCTTCTATTTCCTGCTGGCCGCGGTCACCGTCGGACTCTGCTGGATTCTCACGCCGTTTTCCGGCGCCGTGTTCTGGGGCACCATACTGGCGATCCTCTTCCAGCCCGTGCAGCGGTGGCTCGCCGCACGCTTCGGCAAGCGGCGCAATCTGGCCGCGCTCGTGACGCTGTCGCTGATCGTGCTGATCGTGATCCTGCCGCTCGTGTTCGTCGCCGCGACGCTCGTGCAGGAAATCGCGTACGTGTACCAGGAAATCAAGACCGCGCAGCCGAACTATTCGCAGTACTTCCAGGACATCATCCACGCGCTGCCTACGTCGATCCAGCATCTGCTGCAGAAATACGGCCTGAGCAACCTCCCGGGCATCCAGAAGAAGCTGACCGATGGCGCCGCTCAGATCAGCCAGCTCGCGGCAACCCAGGCGCTCAGCATCGGCCAGAACACCTTCCAGTTCGTCGTGAGCTTCGGCGTGATGCTCTACATGGTGTTCTTCCTGCTGCGCGACGGCGGCGAGATCGGCCGCCGCGTGCGCCGCGCGCTGCCGCTCGACGACGAGCACAAGAACCTGCTGCTGGCCAAGTTCACGACGGTCGTGCGCGCGACGGTGAAGGGCAACATCGCGGTCGCGCTCGTGCAGGGCGCGCTCGGCGGCCTGATCTTCTGGATCCTCGGGATCGAAGGCGTCGTGCTGTGGGGCGCGCTGATGGCGTTCCTGTCGCTGCTGCCCGCGATCGGCGCGAGCCTCGTCTGGGTGCCGGCCGCGCTCTACTTCCTGATGATCGGCGCGGTGTGGAAATGCGCGATCCTCGTCGCGTTCTGCGTGGGCGTGATCGGTCTCGTCGACAACCTGCTGCGCCCGATCCTCGTCGGCAAGGACACGAAGATGCCCGACTGGGTCGTGCTGATCTCGACGCTTGGCGGGATGGCGCTGTTCGGCATCACCGGCTTCGTGATCGGGCCGCTCGTCGCCGCGCTGTTCATGGCGAGTTGGGACATCTACGCACGCGCCGAACAGAACGAATGACGCAACGCGTGGCCACGTGCCACGCCCCTGCCGACGCGCGCCGTCACGGATGACGAATGCGGATCACGACGGGCGCCACGGCGCCCGTCGCGTCATCCGCCGCGAGCGTCATCACGCCGCCATGCGGACCCACACGATACGAGTGACCCGATACCAGCGGCACGCTTCGATCGTCGTGCGCATCGCGCCACGTTGCGCGCACACCCGATGCGGCATCCGGTACGAACGGCGCGCCGTCGGGCCCGACCAGCGCCACATGAGCCCCCGGCAAGCGCCGGCCATGTGCATCGAACCGAAGCGTGGCCACCGCCCCGCCGCTCGCCACCTCGCGTCCCGGGGCCACCACGCCCGACCGCGCGTCGAGCGTCACGTCGTAGAGATCGACGAGCGCACCGGCAAACCGCACGATACCGCCCGGCGCGGCATGCCCGGCCGCCATTGCATTCGACATCGCCAATGCAACACCAAGCCCGATCGCGATCCTCGGCACAGGACTGGCGCGCCGCACCGTTCGATTGCGCGTCGCCGCCGATGCCGCCCGCTTCGCGTCGTTTCGCATGTTCATGCTCCTCTTCCGTGTAGCCAGAAAAAAAGGCGGCGTGACGCGTCGGTCACGCCGCCATCTGCTGGCAATCACTTTAGGGAGACACGCCCCGACAATACATGAGACAAGTCCGAAACTTGGGCGCGATTGATCGAACGCCTCGCGGTCGACACCCTCTCGCGGCAGCGTGCGAACGGCATCGCACGCCGAGTCGCGGGCCGCTCACGCGTCCGGATCGACGCGCAGCACGAGCTTGCCGCGATGATCGCCGTCGAACAGGCGATTCAGCACGTCGGGCGCGTTTTCGAGACCGTCTGCGACCGTCTCCTCGGCCTTGAGCCGGCCGTCGCGCAGCCAGCCCGAGAGCGTCTGCACGGCCTCGCGGCTCTTGCGATAGTCGAGGATCAGGAAGCCGCGCATCGTCAGCCGCTTCGAGATCAGCACGCCGACGTCGTCCGCCGCACGGCCGCTGTTGTAGTTCGAGATCACGCCGCACAGCGCGACGCGCCCGCCGATCACCATCCGCGACAGTACCGCGCGCATCACCTCGCCGCCGACGTTCTCGAAATTCACGTGCACGCCGTCCGGCGTCGCGGCCTTCAGCTGCTGACGGAAATCGTCGGCCTTGTAGTCGACGGCCGCATCGAAGCCGAGCGTCTCGGTCAGGTAGCGGCACTTGTCCGCACCGCCCGCGATACCGACCACGCGCGCGCCGTGGATCTTGCCGATCTGGCCGGCGATCGAGCCGACCGAACCGGCCGCCGCCGACACCACGAGCGTCTCGCCCGGCTGCACCGGCGCGATGTCGGTCAGCCCGTAATACGCGGTCAGCCCGCTCATCCCGCACGCACCGAGCAGCGTCGGCAGTGGCAGGCCCGACTGCGCGGGCAGCTTCACGAGCTGCGCGGCCTGGTCGGCCGGCACGACCGCATAGTCCTGCCAGCCGACGAGCCCCTGCACGAGATCGCCTTCCGCGAAACCCGCGTTGCGCGACGCCACCACGCGCCCGATGCCGAGCGCACGCATCACCTCGCCGATCGCCACCGGCGGCAGGTATTGCGGCACGTCGCTCATCCACACGCGGTTGGTCGGGTCCATCGACAGGTACAGCACGCGCACGAGCACCTCGCCGTCCGCGAGCGCCGGCACGGGCGCTTCGACGAGCGAGAAATGTTCGCGGCCGACCCGCCCTTCCGGGCGCGTCTTCAGCAGCAGTTGGCGGTTCACGGGTGTGGACATGCTGTTCTCCTCCAATCGTTGTGGTTCGGGATGCGCGTCAGACCGCGCACATGCCGCCGTCGATCACGAGTTCGGCGGCCGTCACGAAGCGGCTCTCGTCGGACGCGAGATAAACGGCCGCGTGCGCGACGTCGTCCGGCTCGCCGAGCCGGCGCAGCGGAATGCCCCGCGCGAGCTTGCGCGTCGCGTCGCGTTCGCCGAGCGACTGGAACAGCGGCTCGACGATGCCCGTGCGGATGAACGCCGGGTGAATCGAATTGCAGCGCACGTCGATCTCACGGCGCGCGCAGTCGATCGCGACCGACTTCGTGAGCGATGCGACGGCTGCTTTCGACGCGTTGTACGCGGTGAAATCCGGTTCGACCTTGAACGCGGCGACCGACGAGATGTTGATGATCGACGCGGGATGGCTTTCGGCCAGATACGACAGCGCATGCTTGCAGCCGAGCACGATGCTCTCGACGTTGATCGCCATCACGCGCCGCCATTCGTCCAGCTCGATTTGCGCGGGCGAGCCGATCGAGCCGACGCCCGCGTTGTTGACGAGCACCGACAGCCCGCCCATCGCGTCGACCGCCTGCGCGAGCAGCGCCTGCCAGCGCGCTTCGTCGCGCACGTCCTGCGTCGCGGCGAACGCGACCGGCGCCGCATGGCCCGCGTTGAGTTCCTGCGCGAACGCGTCGAGCACCGCCGCGTCGGCGATGTCGGTCACGAACACGCGCGCGCCCTGCTCGACCATCCGGCGCGCGATCGCGCGGCCGAGGCCGCCCGCGGCGCCCGTGATGTATGCGCACTTGCCGGCAAGGCGCGAAGAAACGACTGTCATGTGACCTGCTCCTATCGTGAATCGTCGCCGCGGAACGCTGCCGCGACGGATGTTCCGTGCCGGTTCCCGCCAGCGCGGGCCGGTTGACCCTTCGCCGCCATCACGAGGCGCCGCACGGTTTCCGCGAGTATATCGAGATGAGCGTGGCGCGCGCCGGACACGCCGGGCAGCCCGCCCCGGTTGAACGACAGCCAGCGTACGCGAATGCCGCCGATCGATGAAATGAATCTTCGTTATGCCCGGTCATAGGCTGGGCTCATGACCTTCGCGTATCGGCACGCACGTGCAAGCCGGCGCGGCCGGTCACGCAGACCGGCCGGTTCGTCGAATCGTGTCATGGCGCGGGTCGGGTTCCGCGCAGGCGAGGAAGCAATCGGGAAGACGGGCGGCGTGGAATCGTGCAACCGCCGGGCGAATGCGGCAGGAAAGCGGCGCCGGGGCGCTGCGGCCGGCGACCGTCAGAAGCCGTCGCCCGACGGCGCGCGCACGAACGCGCAGAGTTGCGGCGAATGCGTGTCGATCATCTGCTGGAACGGCGCGCGGTGCCCGTACGCGATGCCGGACACGAGCAGCAGGCAGACGGCCGCGACGCGCGGCGAGAATGCGCGCTGCCGCACACCGTCGTAGCCGCGCAGGAACACCAGCGCGACCAGCGCGCCGAGCATCCAGCCGACGATCACTTCAGGAACGGTATGCGAATGATCGAACACGCGCGCGACGGCCGTGACCGCGCCGATGGCCAGCCCGGCCGCGATGCCGGGCACCTTGCCCGGCCGGAACGCCTGCCACAGCATCGACAGCGCGACGGTCCACACCGACGTCGACAGCATCGTATGGCCGCTGATCACGCGGAAATCGAATTGCGGAAGCTCGATGCCGCACCCGGCATACAGGATCTTCGTGGCGCCGACGACGCCCATGCCGGCGGCGAGCAGCACGCCCCAGCGGGCGGCGAGGCGCCAGTCGGTCAGCGCGAGCCAGGCCGCGCAGGTCAGCGCGATCGGCAAGGTCAGCGCGGCATCGCCGATGTTGCTGATTTCACTCCACATAACGGACTTCGGACGACGATCGAAAGGCCGCAGTTTACCGCATGCGCGCCGCGCGACTGTGTCAGCCTGTGACAGGCTGTATCAGCCCGCGACACCGGTAATCAGCAGCAGGTTCGTGCCGGTGATGACGACGAACAGCGCCCACGCGGCGGCCTGCATCCCGCGCCCGATCGTGTGCTCGCCCATCGTGTTGCGATCGCTGACCGAGCGGATCAGCGGCCACATCGCGAACGGCAGCTGCAGGCTCAGCAGCACCTGGCTCCACACGAGCAGTTTCCCGACCGAGCCGTCGCCGAGCCACAGCACGCCGATCAGCGCGGGCACGAGCGCGAGCCCGCGCGTGATCAGCCGGCGCTGGTAGCACGGAATCTTCGTATGCAGGAAGCCGTCCATGATCACCTGGCCGGCGATCGTGCCGGTGAGCGTCGAACTCTGCCCCGACGCGAGCAGCGCGATGCCGAACAGCAACGCGGCCGCGCCGCCCGCGATCGGCGTAATCAGGTTGTAGGCCTGCTCGATGTCGGTCACGTTGTGCTGGCCCGTCGCATGGAAGGCCGCGCCCGCGACGATCAGGATCGCCGCGTTGACGAGCATCGCGACGAACAGCGACACGCAGGTATCGATGCGCACCAGCGCGAGCGTGTCGCGGATCACCCCGCGCGCGCCGCCGACCACGCGCCGCGTCTGCACGACCGACGAGTGCAGGTACAGGTTGTGCGGCATGATCGTCGCGCCGACGATGCCGAGCGCGAGCACGATCGCGTCCTTGCGGTCGTGGCCCGGATCGCCCGGCACCAGCCCGCCGGCCACCGCGTGCCAGTCGGGCGGCGTGATCGCGACCTGCGCGACGAAGCAGAACGCCATCGTCGCGATCAGCGCGAGCACGATCGCCTCGATCTGCCGGAACCCCTTGCCCTGCAGGCCGAGCACGATCACCGTGTCGAGCGCGGTCAGCACGATCCCCCACGCGAGCGGCACGCCGAGCAGCAGCTTGAACGCGAGCGCGCAGCCGAGGACTTCCGCGATGTCGCACGCGATGATCGACACCTCGGCGGTCACCCACTGCACGATGCGGCCGACCCGCCCGTAGCGGTCGTAGCTGGCCTGCGCGAGATCCCTGCCCGCCACGAGGCCGAGCCGCGCCGCGAGCATCTGCAGGAAGATCGCCGCGAGGCTCGAGAACGCGACGACCCACAGCAGCGAATAACCGAACTGCGAGCCGGCCTGGATGTCGGTCGCCCAGTTGCCGGGATCCATGTAGCCGATCGCGACCAGCAGGCCGGGGCCGAAGAAGCGCTTGAGCTTCTGCCAGCGCGGCGCGCCGGCATCGATCGTGATGCTGCCCTTTACTTCCGACGGGCAGAAAGGGGCGGTGGCAGTGGTGGGGAGGAAGGACATGGAAACCGGGGATCGAAATCGCGACAGGACGATTCTACGGGTATCCGTCCTTTTTTTTCCCGCGCGGCGGCGCACGCGGCGCATGGCTCCCCGGCACCGTCGCAGGCCTCCCCGTGCGCATCGGGTGTCGGCGCACCGCGGGTGAGGATCCGTTCACGCTCGGAAACGCGATATTCGGTCGGCGACATCAGCATGCGCTGGCGGAACAGCTTCGCGAGCCGCTCGCCGCTGCCGAACCCGGTGCGGCGCGCGACCTTGTCGGCCGGCAGCGTCGTGTGGACCAGCATGTGGCAGGCGCGCTCGAGCCGCACGTGCTGGACGAATTCGGTCGGCGTCACGCCGATCTCCTTCTTGAAGCGCCGCAGGAAATTGCGCTCGCTCATCGCGGCGGCCTGCGCGGCGTTCGCGATCGAGATGCGGTTCACGCTCTGCGCGCGCAGCCGCTGCGCCGACATCCGGATCGACGGGCTCGCGCTCAGCTCGCGAAAGGCCCACATCGACTGCGCATAGCGTTGCTCGACCGGCCGCAGCATGTTGCTGGCGATCTCCTGCGCGGCGCCGTCGCCGAGATCGACGCGGAACATGTCGAGCACCGCGGCGAACACGTCGGCTTCGCCGGCCTGCAACTCGACCGTCGTGGCGACCCGGCGGCCGGCCCGGCCCGGCCGCCCTTCGATCGCCGCCGACGGTCGCTGCATGGCCGCGAGCGTCGGCAGATCCATCGCGTCGACGATCCAGCGCGCGTGGCGGCGGATGTCGGTGAGGCGACGCTGCAATGCGTCGTCCCAATTGACGGCCGCACGGTCGCCGTGAAGATGAAAGAACGCGAGCGCGCGGCGACCGTGCTCGTCGCCGAGCGGATCGGCCGCGATGCTCACCCCGGACGACGACTGCAACAGCCCCCCGCTTTCGGATACGTACTTCAACTGGTAGTCGGCACTGTATGCGTGCAGGCGATTCGCCAGGTTGAAAGCCTCGCCAATACGCGCGGCCTGGGCCAACGAAAACCCCGTACTCAAATAGATAACGACCCATCTCTGATCTGCTGCATTCACTGGCCAAGCCCCCGACTTGTTTCGACTTCTTCTAATACCGTCGAACTGTCAGGCTTATATTTGGTTTGAATGCGTGCGACAGGACGGCTATCCCGAAATATGAAGCGACGGCATCTTAGCCGAACGGGTCACGGCTTTGGCGCGAAATGGCCGAGGTGGACAGCATGATGGCGGATTACTACAGGCTGCCAGGGGTTGCTGGTGGGCCGGTGCGGAATTGCACGGGCCGATATCGCCAATTGTTGCGATCATGTGCATCGAAATCCGCGCATTTTCATGACGACGAATTGCGGCGGGTATCCGGATAAATGCACCGCCGAATATCGGCGCAAACGATATCCCCATGTATTCAATGCCGCCGATCGCCACGCAGGAAAGCCCGCGTATCCGTTGCCTGCGCATCCTTTAGAATCGCTCCACCATTCACCACGCCACCCGCGCCCCGTGCCCGCCGACCATCGTCTCGACCTGAACCTGTTTCGCGTGCTCGACGCCGTCTACGTGCATGGCGGCATCGGCGCGGCCGCCCGCGCGCTGCATCTCACGCAGCCGGCCGTCACGCACGCGCTCAACCGGCTGCGCGCGCATTTCGACGATCCACTGTTCGTGCGCCAGGGCAACCGTGTGGTCGCAACCGAACGCACGCGCTCGATCATCACGGACGTGCAACTGCACCTGAAGGGCCTGCAAGGCACCGCGCGCGCGCCGTCGGCATTCGATCCCGCGACGCTCGACCTGAGCATCGCGGTGGGCATTCGCGACGTGCTCGAATCGATCGCGCTGCCGCGGATCGTCGCGGCGTTCGCCGACGAAGCGCCGGGCCTGCGGCTCGTGAGCCGGCGCATCGCGGTAGCCGGGATCGAACGCGAACTCGCATCGGGCAATCTCGATCTCGCCGTCGATCGCCGCGTGCCGACCGGCCCGCGCATCGCCACCGAACACCTGCTCGACGATTCGCTCGTCGTCGCACTGCGCCGCGATCATCCGCTTGCGCGCGAGCCGTTGCGGCGCGGCGACTATTTCGCGGCGCAGCATGTCGCGGTGTCGTCGCTCGGCGAGCCGCAATCGCTCGACGTGCTGCTCGGCAACGACGGCCGCTTTCGCGATATCCGGCTCACCTGTCAGCACTATTTCGCCGCGTGCCAGATCGCCGCGACCGGCAACCTGCTGGTCACGTTGCCGCACACCTATGCGTTGCGGATGGCCGCGATGCTGCCGATCGTCGTGTGGCCGCTGCCGTTGCGGCTCAAGCCGTTCCCGCTCCTCGCGTACTGGCACGAATCGCGCGACGCCGATCGTGCGCACCAGTGGGTACGCGAGCGCATCGCCGCGCTCGTGCGCAGCAGTGCCGGCGGCGCGGACGCGTAGCCGCATCGCGCGAGCCATCGCCATCGCCATCGCCATCGCCATCGGGGCGGTATGCTGACGGCTGCGCGCCGCCGCGCGGCGTCCACTTTCCGCTTCCCGACTCCCTATTTCCTTTTCCCGCTGACCGGAGACTTGCCATGTCGCTCATCCACGCCGCCGCCGTCCTCGACGCCGATGCGCCCGATTACGTCGTCCAGCTTCAGGCCGGCACCCACGCGCTGACCGGCGACGAAGCCCCACGCGAGGGCGGCCAGGATCGCGGGCCGGCGCCCTATGAATTCGTGCTGGCCGGCCTCGCGCAATGCACGGCCGCGACGCTGCGCATGTACATGCAGCGCAAGGCGTGGCCGGCCGCGCGTATCGACGTGCGCACCGAGCTGCACGCCGATCGCGACGGCACGCAGTACGTGCGCCGTGTCGTGACGCTCGACGGCCCGCTCGACGATGCGCAACGCCAGCGCCTCGCCGAAATCTGCGAGAAGACGCCGGTCACGCAGTTCATCAAGCGCGGCACGCGGATCGACACGACGTTGAACTGACACGCAACGCACACGACACACGAGCGCCGCGCAAATCGCCGCGCAAAAGGAAACGGGGGGCCGCGCACGATGCGCGGCCCCCCGTTCGTCGACACCGTCAGGCGCTTACAGTCCGAGCGCGGACAGGTCGAGCTTGCCGTCCTTCATCGGCGGGCACCAGAAATACGCGCCCGTCAACGGCCGCGTGAAGCGGAACAGGCCGTCGACGATCCCGTCTTCCGCGCCGCTCATCCGGCGCATCTGCACGTCGAACGCGCGGAACGAGCAGCCGAACGCCACGAAGTAGAGGCCCGCGCGGCGCGCGTCCGACCACGGCGACGAACGGCGCAGCATGAACGCTTCGGGCTCGAAGCTTTCCTGCGCGGTGCGCTTCACGTGCGCGAACTCGGGTGCGTCGTCGAGTTCTTCGTTGTCCGAGCGGCGGCGCCCGATGATGTTGTCCATGTCGCCCGACGGAATGCGCTCCATCTGCTCGAAGTCGTGCAGCCATTGCTGGACCGCGACGAAGCTCGCACCGTCGAGCCCCGCGCCCTGCCCGGTCACGATCGCCGCGGCCACGGCTTCGTCGCCTTCCGGGTTCTCGGTGCCGTCCTCGTAGCCGGACAGGTCGCGATCGTTCGAATAGCGGAAACCGTCGACCGCATCCTGCAACGCGAACGCCGGCGCCAGCGCGCGTTCGATCGCCCGCGCGCGCAGCACGATCTCGCCGCGATCGTCGCCGCGAAGCCAGACCCACACGTCGGCCGGTGTCGCCGGCAGCGTGCGGTCCTTCACCGCGAACGCCGGGAATCCGGTCAGGCCCGGCACCGGGTGCCCGAGGTGCGCCGCCAGCGCATGCCCGAACCCGACGACCGTGTCGCGTCCGTCGACGATCTCGCGCAGCGCGGCCAGCGCCGCCGCCACATTGCCGTCGTTCGACATCGTGAAAGTGAGGTATCGGGCCGCCGTATCGATCGGGGTCAGGATGCCTTGCTGAACGTCGCTCATCGTTTCCTCAGGAATGTATCGTGGTGAATCTGCGAGGGTCTCGGCGCGGTGCGCCGCAAACGTCGAAGTGTAATCGATGCGTGTGCCGGCCCCTGCGCGGCCGCACTGTGGAAGGCCCGCAAAAGAAGGGCCAAAGCCCTGAATACTAACCGTATCGACGCTGCAACGCCGCATTCGTCAGACGTTGCAGGGCGCCCGGCGCTGCTGATAGAATCATTTCCACGTCTTTTCGGCGTCCTTTCAACCGTTCACTTCAGGGGAGGTGCAGATGTTCCGAATGCCAGCATCCTTCCCGAACGTGGTCCCACGGCGCAGCTGATCCAGCCCGCCGTCCGCGCCGGCTCCCGAGTTTTCCGCTAACCCGTCAGCCGCGCCGTTTCCCGACAGCCCCGTTTCGTTTCGCCGCACGGTTTCCGCGCGGCCCGGCTGTTGCGTTTTCGATGTTCGCCCAACCGGAAAGCCCCGTCGCGCGATGCGCCGGGCAACGACACATGACCAGAAAAACCACCCATCTGGGCGGCCAGGCATTCCAGGCCGTCTTCGGCTTCACCTTCCGTTACTGGCGCAAGCAGCCGGCACGCACCGCCACGGTCGCGAGCCTCGCGCTGCTCGCCGCGCTCGCCGACGTGCTCACGCCGCTGTTCGCCGGCCGCCTCGTCGACGCGCTGTCGACCGGGCTGACCGACCGCGCCGCCGCGTGGCATGCGGCCCTCGTCGCGTTCGGCACGCTCGCCGCGCTCGGCCTCGGCGCGACGGTGCTGCGACAAGGCGTCTACCTGAACATCATCACGCTCACGCTGAAGATGATGAGCGAGATCGCGGCCGCATCGTTCCATCGCGTGCAGCGCTTCTCGACCGACTGGCACGCGAACAGCTTCGCGGGCTCGACCGTGCGCAAGATCACGCGCGGCATCTGGGCGCTCGACCTGCTGAACGACACCGTGCTGATCGCGCTGTTGCCGTCGGTCACGATGCTCGTCGGCGCAACCGTGCTGCTCGGCACGCACTGGCCCGTGATGGGGCTCGTCGTCGGCGCGGGTTCGCTGCTGTACATCACGGTGACGGTTGCGGTGTCGCTCGGCATCGTCGCGCCGGCCGCCCGGCTCGGCAACCTGTGGGATACGCGCATGGGCGGCGCGCTCGCCGATGCCGTGAGCTGCAACGCGGTCGTGAAGGCGTTCGGCGCGGAAACGCGCGAGGAAGCGCGGCTCGCCCGCGTGATCGGCAAATGGCGGCAACGCACGCGCCGCACGTGGGTGCGCGGCACGCTCAACGGCGGGTTGCAGGGCGCGATGCTCGTCGCGATGCAGGCCGCGATGATCGGCGTCGCGCTGCGGCTGTGGGCGAACGACGAGGCGAGCGTCGGCGACATCGCGTTCGCGCTGACGATGTTCTTCATGCTGCAGGGCTACCTGCGCGACGTCGGCATGCACATCCGCAACCTGCAGCGCTCGGTGAACGACATGGAAGAACTCGTCGCGCTCGAACGCCAGCCGCTCGACATCGACGATCGTCCCGGCGCGCCGGCCATCCGGATCGGGCAAGGCGAGATCCGCTTCGAGCACGTGACGTTCCGCTACGGCAATCATCCGGTGCCGCTGTACGACGATTTCTCGATGCGCATCGCGCCGGGCGAGCGGGTGGGCCTCGTCGGCCACTCGGGGTCGGGCAAGACGACGTTCATCAAGCTGATCCAGCGCCTGTACGACGTGTCGGGCGGCCGCATCACGATCGACGGCCAGGACATCGCGCAGGTCCGGCAGGATTCGCTGCGCAGCCAGATCGCGATCGTCCAGCAGGAGCCCGTGCTGTTCCACCGCACGCTCGCCGAGAACATCGCGTATGCACGCCCCGACGCGAGCCGGGCCGACATCGAGCGCGCCGCGCGGCTCGCCAGCGCGCACGACTTCATCGCCGCGCTGCCGGACGGTTATGACACACTGGTCGGCGAACGCGGGATCAAGCTGTCGGGCGGCGAACGCCAGCGGGTCGCGATCGCGCGCGCGTTCCTCGCCGATGCGCCGATCCTGATCCTCGACGAAGCCACGTCGAGCCTCGACAGCGAAAGCGAGCTGCTGATCCAGCAGGCGATGGAGCGGCTGATGGTCGGCCGCACGACGCTGGTGGTCGCACACCGGCTGTCGACCGTGCGCGCGCTCGACCGGCTGCTGGTGCTCGACCGCGGCAAGGTGATCGAGGAAGGCAGCCACGACGCGCTGATCCGCATCGACGGCGGCATCTATCGCCGGCTGTTCGAGCGGCAGGCGCTGGAACTCGCGAAGGGGCTCGCCGATTCGCCGCGGCGCACGGCGGACAATCGTGCCGGGCCGCTCGGCGAGCCGGCCGAGGCGTGACGCAAGAAAGGCGCGACGCGCGCCGGTGGTGCGGTCATCACCGCCGGCGCGCGTCGACAAATGGATCCGGATCGAGGCCGTGCCAGGTGCACGGCCTTTTTTTCGGCCGCGAATTCCGCCCGCCCCTCCGGAAGCCGCGCGCCGCAAGGCCGCCTCTTCCGGTATCCCTTATCATGTGGGCCAGCAAGTTTGCGACAAGGGATCGACCATGTTTACAGGAATTGTCCAGGGCGTTGCCACCATCAAGACCATCGCCGACCACGGGGAACTGAGAACCTTCAGCATCGAATTCCCGGAACGGTTTACCGACGACATCGAGATCGGCGCCAGCGTCTCGGTCGACGGCGTCTGCCTGACGGTGACGACCATCCATTCGCCGGAACTGATCGACTTCGACGTGATGCTGCCGAGCCTGAAAATCACCACGCTGGCCGAGCTCACGACAGGCGCGCGGATCAACGTGGAGCGGGCCGCGAAGGACGGCGCGGAGATCGGCGGGCATCCGCTGTCCGGCCATGTCGACTTCACCGGGACCATCCGGCACATCGCATCGTCCGAGCATAACCGGATGGTGCGCATCGGCGTGCCGGACGCATTCAAGCGGTACGTGTTCGCGAAGGGTTATATCGCGATCAACGGCTGCAGCCTGACGGTGTCCGACGTCAACCGCGACGAAGGCTGGTTCGATGTCTGGCTGATTCCCGAAACGCGACGCGCGACGACCTTCGATGCGAAGGGCGTCAACGACACGGTCAACATCGAGATCGAGCGCAGCACGCAGGTGGTCGTGGACACGATCCGGGAATCGGTCAAGGAAACGCTCGGCGAACTGAACGGTGTCGTCACGGCGTTGCTGGCCGAAAAAGGCATCGATATCGAGGAGCTGCTGGCGCGCCATGTCGCGCGCCTGCCGAAGCCGTAACGGATGCCGACGCGCTAGGTGATCCGCTGGATCACCGAGTACCGGCCGCCGTCGCAAAACACCTCGACCCACGGCTCCGCTTCCTCGAACGTCCAGAGGACGAGATCGAGATCGACCGGTTCGTCGTCGTCGGGCCAGTGCATGTTCCACCCGCCCGAGACGGCGACCACCCCGCCCGTGTAGAGCGGGCATTGCGCCATCCACTCACGCTCGTAGTCGTGTGCCGCGATGCCCTTGAAGTTGCCGTTGAATCCCCAGTCGCGTTGCCAGCCGTGCGCGTCGAGATAGGCGTCGATCGCGGCTGAGCCGAAGCGGAACACCGCGTCGACCGGCGGGAGCGACGTCGCGTCGGATCGGCACAGCGGGCGTTCCGACCGGACGGGTTGCGCGGCGGGTTCCACGCGGCCCGAAGTCCCGCCCTCGTCGAGATACACGTTCAGCCAGGTGCCGTCCCGCTCGATGGAGACGCACGGCGCGCCTGCTTCAACACCGTGCCAGTAGCCGGTGACGGGTTCACCGCCACTCGCGAAGCGATATTGACGGCATGGCCTGGCGAGGCGCCGCGCTTCGATCAGAAAGTCTTCCAGCGTCATTGAATGTCGTGCTCCCAGTTTCCGGCACCGCGGGTGCCGCATGGATGCGTCGGGCCGCCGCCCGCGACCGGACACGGATCGTGTTCATTCGACGGCATCGACGCCACGATGAAGCGTTCGATGTCGCCCGCCACGCGGTCGGGCGTGCCGTCGCTCGAGAACCGCCTGCAGTTCAGGCGCATGAAGGCGGGAAACCGCATCACCTTGCCTCGCCCGTGTCATTCGGCTTCGGCCTGCGCGCCCTTGCCCACCGCCACGCGCTGCGCGCGATAGATCCCCGCGTGCCCCGAGAACAGATACGCAACGACACACGCGACGATCGCATACACGCCGATATCCGCGCCGAACAGTTCGATCGCCATGATCGTCGACGCGATCGGCGTGTTGGCCGCGCCCGCGAACACCGCGACGAAGCCGAGCCCCGCGAGCACGGGCACCGGCAGCGCCAGCACCTGGCCGAGCGCGTTGCCGAGCGTCGCGCCGATGTAGAACAGCGGCGTCACTTCGCCGCCCTTGAACCCCGACGCGAGCGTGACGACGGTGAACGCGAACTTGCCTGCGAAGTCGTAGAGCGGCAACGGGCCGTGAAACGCGGCCTCGATCGTCGGGATGCCGAGGCCGAGATACTGCGGCACGTTCAACGCGGTCGCAGCCGCGGCGACCAGCAGGCCGCCGAGTACCGGCTGCAGCGGCGCATAACGGATGACGCGGCGGAACCACGCTGTCAGCGCATGCGTCGCGAACGCGAACAGCCGCCCGACCACACCGAACGCCACGCCCGCGACGACCGTCACGGCCAGCCCCGTCGCCGACACGGCCGGCACGAACGGAATCGCATAGGCCGTGTGATGCACGCCCCACGCGCGACAGACGACGTCCGCGACGATCGCCGACGCGACACAGGTCAGCAGCGCGTCGTACCGCACGCGCCCGATCGCCAGCACCTCGAGCCCGAACACGGCGCCCGCGAGCGGCGTGCCGAACACCGATGCGAAACCGGCCGCGATGCCGCCCATCAGCAGCACACGGCGATGTTCGCGATCGAGACGGAACACGTGCGTGACGCGATCGGCGAGCGCGCCGCCCATCTGCACGGCCGTGCCCTCGCGGCCGGCCGAGCCGCCGAACAGGTGCGTGACGACGGTCGCGACGAGCACGAGCGGCGCCATCCGTTTCGGCACGAGCGCCTTCGGGTCGTGGATCTCGTCGATCAGCAGGTTGTTGCCGCGCGCGACGGACTGGCCGAAGCGATGGTAGATCCAGCCGGTCGCGAAACCGGCCGCCGGCAGCCCCCACAGCAGCCACGGATGCGCGACGCGCGTGCCGGTCGCCCAGTCGAGCGCGATCAGGAACAAGGCGGAAGCCGTGCCGGCCAGTGCGCCAAGCAGGGCCGAGAGCGCGAGCCAGCGGCACACGTAGCGCACGGTCGCGAGAAGATCGGCAGAAGTCGTGAAGAACATGATTTCCAGATTCGACGGAACATCAAAACCTGGGCGGCAGAATACCGCATGGACGGCCTGCGACCTCCTGACGACCCAGGAACACGCAGGCATCATCAGCCGGGCTTACCGGCGGTTGAGGGTCGCACCGTGCGCAACGCGCCGCGTACGACCGCAGGGAGGCATGCCATCTCCGCAGGCCGCCATTGTACGCGAGTACGCGAGTACGCGAGTACGCGAGTACGCGACGCCCCGCGCCGCCCGCAATGCGGCCGCCGGCGCAGCGGAACGGGACGGTGTCGCCGGCCCCTCGAGCGCCCGTCAGTCGCGCAGCGGACGCGTGATGCGCGAGATCAGCTGGGGCGCGATCCGTTCGAGCGGCAGGATCGCCGACGCCGCCCCGATCGCGGCGGCCGCCTTCGGCATTCCGTACACGGCGCTCGTCGCTTCGTCCTGCGCGATCGTGTGGCAGCCCTTCGCGCGCATCGCCTTCAGGCCGAGCGCACCGTCGCGCCCCATGCCCGTCAGCAGCACGCCGAACGCTTCGCCCTGCCAGCCGTCGGCGACGCTGTTGAAGAACACGTCGATCGACGGCCGGTACGGTGTCTCGACCGGATGCCGCGTATAGCCGAGCACGCCGCGCGGCGACAGGTAAAGGTGATCGTTGGTCGCCGCGAGCAGCACCTCGCCGGCCTGCGGCACGCTGCCCTGCCGCGCGACGCGCACCGGCAGCCGCGTATAGCCGTCGAGCCACTCGGCCATCCCGAGCGCGAACGCCTGGTCGACATGCTGGATGATCACGATCGCCGCCGGAAAGTCGGCCGGCAGCGCGCGCAGCAGCGCGGTCAGCGCGGTCGGCCCGCCCGCCGATGCGCCGATCGCGACGAGCGTCGGCTGGCCGCGCTCGGGCGCGGGCCCCGGCGGCACGAGCGCCGCGGAACGGCTTTCGAGCAGCCGGCCGATCTGGTCGATCTTCGCGAGCAGCAGCCGGGTCGTGTCGCCGGCCGAACCGTCGCCGAGCCGCGGCGTATCGACCGCGTCGAGCGCGCCGGCGCCCATCGCCTCGAACACGCGCCACGCGTTCGCGCCGATGCAGCTCGTCACGATCAGGATCGCGCACGGTCGTTCGGATCGCATGATCCGCCGCGTCGCTTCGATCCCGTCGAATTTCGGCATGATCAGGTCCATCAGCACGACGTCGGGCGGCTGCGTGGCGCATAGTTCGACGGCTTGCGCGCCGTCGGTCGCGACCCACAGCACGCGGTGCTCGGGCCGTCGCGCGATCGCGCGGCGCATCGCCTCGACGGCAAGCGGGAGGTCGTTGACGATGCCGATGTTCACAAGCGGAATTCTCCGGTCGGTTCGTGATACTGGAGGTGGGCCGGGTTCATGGAAGGAGGGGGCCTGTTCGGCGCCGCCGGGCGGCATCGGCGGCCGGACGGCACGGCATTCTTTTCGGTTGGCGACGCCCCGAATGCTGTCATGCGGCGCGGGCGGCGGCAATCGAAAAATTTGCGCATTGCGCCGATTCAGTGCGTTTCCTCTATGGCTGTGCGGCGGGCGGCGGAATCGGGCCAGCCCGCGCGTGCGTGCACGGTCGTGCGGTTTCGGCACGGCAGGCCGCGGAAGCCGGCATGTTACCGTGGCGGCTTCGAAGAAAAAGACGGGGAGAACTCAGGATGGCCGTGCCCGACACCGTACTCGTCAGCCGCGACCCGGGGGCGCCGATCGTGACCGAGCATGACGGCCGGTTGCTGTACCGGATCTACATCGAGAGCGGACACGCGTCGTTCCACCGCGATTTCCCGGTCGAACCCGACGCGGTGCGCGTGCTGCGCGACGACGCCGAGCGCTACTACTTCCTGTTCGCGGCGCTTCATCATCCCTGCCAGCTGAGCGCGACGAACCTGTCCGACGCGGAACGCGAACGCCACTTCCGCACGATCCTGTTTGCCGGCCGCGACGAAGTCGAAGCCTTCATGACGGCACTCGACCGCGCCAGCAACGGCGCGGTCGCGAACCTGCTGAGGATCTTCACGCAGGCCGACTACCGGCAACTGCGCGCGGGCCGGTGGTTCGACATGGGCGCCGGGACGCCGGCCGCGTAGCGCCCGCGCGGGCCCGTGGTCCGCTTCGGCGGGCGCCGGAGGAAACCGGCCGCGCCGTCAATGGCTGCGCGCGTACCCCTGGATCAGCGCGCGCATCATGCCTTCGACCGTCGCGTCGAGCAGGTCGTCTTCCTGCTCGGTTTCCTCGACGAGCGCGGCATACGCGGTCGCGAGCGTCACGCGATCGACCTCATGGCGTTGCTCCATCAGCGTCACCATCCCGTCCTTCGCCAGATGAGCGGAGAACGCACGGCTGCCGATGGTCTGGAATACGTCAATCATGGCGGCTCTCCCGTCTGTTGCCGATGCTTTCCAGTTTAGTCGGCGCACCGGGGCTCCGCCACGCGCGGCGGCCCGTCGCACGCCGCCCTCCGGGGCGGCCACGCGCGTGCCGCGACCGGTGCGTCCGTGCCGGCCGGCCAGCCGCCGATTCCTCGGATGAAACATCGCCGACACATGGCCCGGGCACGGTGTCCGCACACTTCAACGTTTACCCGAAGCAGCAAATTGTCGACTTTTTATCGATAAAGTCTCGTGCTAGATTGCGCCGTCAGAGCCCGGTCCAAACCGGGCAGGCGGTGCGTTGCCAAGGCGCCGCGCGTCCGATACAAGGAGGAGCAATGCTGGTGCTGATTGGGGTGCCGATCGTCGTGATCGGTTTTGCGCTGCGCTTCAATGCGCTGCTGGTGGTCACGATCGCGGGGCTCGCGACGGGGCTGGCGGGCGGGCTGAATCTCGTCGACATCGTCAGCGCGTTCGGCAAGGCGTTCACCGAAAACCGCTACATGGGGCTCATCTGGCTGACGCTGCCGGTGATCGCGCTGCTCGAGCGCAACGGGCTCAAGGAGCAGGCGAAGCGGATGATCTCGCGTGTGCAGGCGGCCACCACCGGCCGCGTGCTGATGCTGTACTTCGTGCTGCGCCAGGCGACGGCCGCGCTCGGCCTCACGTCGCTCGGCGGCCATGCGCAGATGGTGCGGCCGCTGATCGCGCCGATGGCCGAGGCCGCCGCGGTCAACCGGCACGGCGAGCTGCCCGAAGCGGTGCGCCAGCAGATCCGCGCGCATGCGTCGGGCGTCGACAACGTCGCCGTGTTCTTCGGCGAGGACATCTTCATCGCGATCCAGTCGATCCTGCTGATCAAGGGCTTTCTCGAACAGAACGGGATTTCCATCGAACCGCTGCACCTGTCGGTGTGGGCGATCCCGACCGCGATCGCCGCGCTGCTGATCCACTGCACGCGCCTCGCGCTGCTCGACCGCCGGCTCACGCGCGGCTTCGGCCTGGTGAAGCAGGAGGGCGCGCGATGATCGGCCTCGAATCGCTGTACACGCTCGCGGGGCTGATGTTCGCCGCGTTCGCGTGCTTCAATCTGACGGACCGCACGAACCCGCGCCGCGTCGTCAATTTCGCGTTCTGGGCGATCTACGCGGTCACGTTCCTGTTCGGCGCGCTGCTGCCGCACTTCGTGACGGGCTGCCTCGCGATCGCGCTCGCGGTGATCGCGGGCTCCGGCAAGCTCGGGCGCGGCAAGTCCGACGAAGCCGGCGAAGCGGCGGCCGTGCGCCGCGAGACACTCGCGCAGCGCTTCGGCAACCGGCTGTTCCTGCCCGCGCTGCTGATTCCGGTCGTCACGCTGATCGGCACGTTCGCGCTGAAGCTCGTGCCGTTCGTCGACCAGAAGAGCGTGACGCTGATCTCGCTCGTGCTCGGCACGCTCGTCGCGTTCGTCGTCGCGCTCGCGATGCTGCGCGATTCGCCGGTGCATGCGGTGAGGGAGGCACGCCATACGATGGATGCGGTCGGCTGGGCCGCGATCCTGCCGCAGATGCTCGCGGCGCTCGGCGCGCTGTTCGCCGTCGCGGGTGTCGGCGGCGTGGTGTCGGGGCTCGTGAAGGCGTGGGTGCCGATCGATTCGCCGTTCGCGGTGGTCGCGGCCTATACGGTGGGCATGGCTCTGTTCACGATGATCATGGGCAACGGCTTCGCCGCGTTCCCCGTGATGACGGCCGGCATCGGCCTGCCGCTGATCGTCCACCAGTTCCACGGCAACCCGGCGATCGTCGGCGCGATCGGGATGCTGAGCGGCTTCTGCGGTACGCTGATGACGCCGATGGCCGCGAACTTCAACATCGTGCCGGCGGCGCTGCTCGAACTGAAGGACAAGAACGGCGTGATCAAGGCGCAGTGGCCGACCGCCGTGCTGCTGCTCGCCGTGAACACGCTGCTGATGTATGCGTTCGCATTCCGCTTCTGACTCGATGGACGAGATCCTCATGACCGACCGACTCACCCCCGAACTCGCGTCGAAGTTCGCGTCGCTCGCGCTCGCGCACCTGACCCGCGAATATCCGAACAAGCTCACGCATTCGCTCGCCGGCCCGCAAGATGTGCAGGGGCCGCGCGCGCTGCACCCGATCTTCTACGGCAGCTACGACTGGCACTCGTGCGTGCACGGCTACTGGCTCGTGCTGCGCGTGCTCGAACACTACCCGGCGTTGCCGGAGGCCGAACGCATCGTCGCGATCGTCGATGCGCACTTCACCGATGCGAACGTCGCCGGCGAGCGGGCGTACCTCGCGCTGCCGCACAACAGCGGCTTCGAGCGGCCTTACGGCTGGGCGTGGCTGCTCGCGCTCGCCGCGCAGCTCGAGCGGCTCGCGCTGAGGGGCGCGCTGCCGCAGGCCGCGCGCTGGGCGAAGACGATGGCACCGCTCACCGACCTGTTCGTGTCGCGCTTCGAGACCTTCCTGCCGAAAGCGACCTATCCGCTGCGCGTCGGCACGCACTTCAACACCGCGTTCGCGCTGGCGCTCACGCTCGACTTCGCGCGCGACACGCAGCGCGACGGGCTCGCGGCGCTGATCGTCGATACCGCGAAGCGCTGGCACCTGAACGACGTCGCGTGCCAGGCGTGGGAGCCGTCGGGCGACGAATTCCTGTCGCCCGCGCTGATGGAGGCCGAGCTGATGCGGCGCGTGCTGCCGGCCGCCGAATTCGACGGCTGGTTCGCGCGCTTCCTGCCCGATCTCGCGCGCGGCGAGCCGGCGACGCTGTTCGAGCCGGCGACGGTCAGCGATCGCAGCGACGGCAAGATCGCTCACCTCGACGGGTTGAACCTGAGCCGCGCGTGGTGCCAGCGCGCGCTCGCCGGTGCGCTGCCGGAAGGCGACGCGCGGCGCGCGAAGCTGCTCGATGCGGCCGGCCGGCACCTCGCGAGCGCGCTCGCGCACGTGGCCGGCGACTACATGGGCGAGCACTGGCTCGCGACGTTCGCGTTGCTCGCGCTGGAGGCGTAGCGCGCGAAACCCCACGGGCGGCAAGGTCATCGGTGCGCGGCTATACTCGCCGCTCGGGCCGCCTCGTGCCATCGATGTTGCGCGAGGCGGCCATCCTTCCGTTCGCCGCCTCGCCATGGACAAGCTCATTTCCTACGTCGCCGCGATCCACGGGCTCGCGGGCCCGGTGTCGATCGTGTCGCATGCCACGTCGCACGACCGCTGGATCGACGACGACGTCGAGGTCACGCGCGACGAAACCGAATACCGCTTCGACAACGGCGCGATCGTGCGCCGCTCGGTCGAGCAGGACCGCGCGCCGTCCGACCTGCTGTGCGCCGAGTGCTGGATCGACTACGACGTGCTTCGCCATCCCGATGCGCAATCGATCGGCCCGACGCGGATCACGTTCGACAACGCGTGCCGCGAAACTTTCTGGCTGCGTTATCACCTCGCTTGAACGCTTGAACGCTTGAACGCTTGAACGCTTGAACGCTTGAACGCTTGAACGCTTGAACGCTTGAACGCTTGAACGCGTGAATGCGTGAATGCGTGAATGCGTGAATGCGTGAATGCGTGAATGCGTGAATGCGTGACCGCACGACCGCACGACCGCACGACCGCACGACCGCATGACCGCATGACCGCATGACCGCGCGCGGCCGCTTCAAGCCGCCGGTGCGCCATCGGCCGCCTGCAGCAGCGGGGCGAGCCTCGTTGCCGCGTCGCGCATTTTCGGCACGTTCTCCAGCAAATCGTTGAGCGTCGCCCGCGCGGTCGGCGCATGCACGGCGAGCGCCGCAAGCACGCGGCCGCTCGCCGCATCCTTCACCGGCACCGCGACGGCCACCATCCCGCGCACGAATTCCTCGTTGTCGATGCCGACGCCGCGCGCGGCGAGCCGGTCGAGCTCGGCCGCGAGCAGCTGCGCATCGGTCAGCGTCCGGTAAGTCATCTTCTTCAGCGTGAGCCGCGCGAGCATCGCGTTGCGCTCCAGCGCATTCATCTGCGACAAAAACAGCTTGCCGCTCGCCGTGCAGTGCAGCGGCACGCGCATGCCGGGCCGCATCTCGAGCCGCAGCGGCTCGGTCGTCTCGACGCGTTCGACGTACAGCACCGTGTCGCCGTCGAGCGCGGTGAGGTTGCAGGTTTCGCCGAGCACGTCGACGAGCGCGCGCAGCACCGAGCGGCAGCCGCGCGTGAAGGTGTTGTTCGACAGCGCCGCGAGCGCGAACTGCGCGGCGCGCGGGCCGAGCGCGATGCCGCGGTCGTGGCCGCGCGAGTCGGGCATGTGGATCACGTAGCCGCGCGCCTCCAGCGACTCGATCAGCCGCAGCAGCGTCGCCTTCGGGATATGCAGCCGCGCGGCGAGCTGCGACAGCGTGTACGGCTGGCCGGCCGACGCGAGCGCTTCGAGCACGGCGAGGGCGCGCAGCACACGCGCGTCGTCGGCGGGCGCGCCGTCGGGCAGCGCGGGGGCAGGTTCGCGCATGTGTCTCCTCCGTCGGGATCGGCGTGCGTCCCGGGATGGTGTGTGTGCGATGGAAATGAAACGAATTGAACGGTTTTTGTACCACATTCGCCGCGTGGACAATAAATCGGCTTGTACGTGTTCCGTGTGCTCAATAAATTTGGACGAAACATACCGGTTTTTTCAAAACCCCGGAACGGAGACACGGAATGACACGCAGCTTCGACTATGTCGTGGTCGGCGCGGGATCGGCCGGTTGCGTCCTCGCCAACCGCCTGTCCGACGGCGGCCGCCATACGGTGTGCCTGCTGGAAGCCGGCCCCGCCGACCGCTATATGTGGATCCACGTGCCGATCGGCTACGGCAAGACGATGTTCCACCCCGTGTACAACTGGGGCTTCCACACCGATCCCGATCCGAACATGCACAACCGCCGCCTGTACTGGCCGCGCGGCCGCACGCTCGGCGGCTGCAGCTCGATCAACGGGCTGATCTACGTGCGCGGGCAGCAGCAGGACTACGATCACTGGGCGGCGCTCGGCAATCGCGGCTGGAGCTGGCGCGAGTGCCTGCCGTATTTCCGCAAGCTCGAACACAACACGCTCGGCGAAGGGCCCACGCGCGGCACCGGCGGCCCGCTGTGGGCTTCCGCGATCCGGCAGCGGCACGAACTCGTCGATGCGTTCGTCGCCGCGTCGAACCGGCTCGGCGTGCGCACCGTCGACGATTTCAACACGGGCGACCAGGAAGGCGTGGGCTACTACCAGCTCACCACGCGCAACGGGCTGCGCTGCTCGACCGCGGTGGCCTACCTGAAGCCCGCGCGCGGGCGGCCGAACCTGCATGTCGAAACCGATGCGCAGGCGCTGAAGGTGCTGTTCGACGGCACGCAGGCGTCCGGCGTGCGGTACGTGCAGCACGGCAAGGTTCACGACGTGCGTGCGCGGCGCGAGGTGATCCTCGCGGCCGGCGCGCTGCAGTCGCCGCAACTGCTGCAGGTGTCGGGCGTCGGGCCGGCCGCGCTGCTGGGCCGGCACGGGATTCCGGTCGTCGCCGATCGGGCGGGCGTCGGCGAAAACCTGCAGGATCATCTGCAGATTCGTCTGATCCATGAAGTGACGAAACCGATCACGACCAACGACGAACTGCATTCGTGGGTCGGCCGCGCGAAGATGGGGCTGCAATGGGCGCTGTTCCGCGGCGGCCCGCTCGCGATCGGCATCAACCAGGGCGGGATGTTCTGCCGTGCGCTGCCGGACGAATCGGCGACGCCCGACATCCAGTTCCATTTCTCGACGCTGTCGGCGGATTCGGCGGGCGGCAGCGTGCATCCGTTTCCCGGCTGCACGTATTCGATCTGCCAGCTGCGGCCCGAATCGCGCGGCACCGTGCGAATCCGCACCGACGATGCGCGCGACGCGCCGTCGATCCAGCCGAACTATCTCGACACCGAGCGCGACCGCCGCACGACGGTGGCCGGCGTGCGCTTCGCGCGACGCGTCGCGGCCACCGAGCCGATGGCGTCGCTGATGAAGCGCGAGGTGCGGCCGGGCGCGGACGCGCAGACGGACGACGAGCTGCTCGAGTTCTGCCGGGAATACGGGCAGACGATCTTTCATCCGTCCGGTACGGCGAAAATGGGCGTCGCGAGCGATCCGCTCGCGGTCGTCGACGAGCGGCTGCGCGTGTACGGCACGCGCGGGCTGCGCGTGGTCGACTGCTCGATCATGCCGACCCTCGTATCGGGCAATACCAACGTGCCGATCGTGATGGTCGCCGAGAAGGCGTCCGACATGATCCTCGAGGACGCGTGCGCCGCCGATCGCGGCCGCAGCGTCGCGCCGGCCGCCGAGGCCGTCGCGTAGGGCCTCGCCACGCATCTCCCCGCGTGGCCCGTGTGCCTGCGCCCGGACGGCCGCCGCGCGTTCATCGATGCCCCCGCCAGTACGGCGCCGGGGCAGGTTGCGGCGCATCCTTACCTGGAGAAGCTCGCATGGCAATCGATTCCCGGGTCGTCCGACGCGTGGCCGCGGCCAGCGTGATCGGCGCGACCGTCGAGTGGTACGACTTTTTCCTGTACGGCGTCGTCGCCGGCATCGTGTTCGACAAGCAGTACTTTCCGGCGGGCGACGCGTTCGTGTCGACAATGCTCGCGTATGCGACGTTCGCGGTCGGCTTCGTCACGCGGCCGCTCGGCGGCTTGCTGTTCGGCCATCTCGGCGACCGCGTCGGGCGCAAGTCCGCGCTGATCCTGACGATGCTGATCATGGGCGTGTCGACGGCGGGCGTCGCGTTCCTGCCGACCTACGCGCAGATCGGCATGTGGGCGCCGGTGCTGCTGCTGACGCTGCGCGTGCTGCAGGGCATCGGCCTCGGCGGCGAGTGGGGCGGCGCGGTGCTGATGGCGTACGAATATGCGCCGCCGCACCGGCGCGGGCTGTACGCGAGCCTGCCGCAGATCGGGCTCGCGATCGGGCTGTGCCTCGCGGCCGGCGTGGTCGCGGCGCTGTCGCGCGTGTTGCCGGACGCCGCGTTCCTCGCGTGGGGCTGGCGCGTGGCGTTCGCGGCGTCGCTGCTGCTCGTCGCGGTCGGCTTCTACATCCGCACGCGGGTGGCCGATACGCCCGAATTCGTCGCGCTCAAGCGCCAGCGGCGCGACACGAAGCTGCCGGTGGTCGAACTGCTCGGCAACTACCGGCAGGCGATCCTGCTCGGGATGGGCGCGCGCTATATCGACGGCGTGTTCTTCAACGTGTTCGCGGTGTTCTCGATCGGCTACATGACGCGTAACCTGTCGATCTCGCGCGGCGATGCGCTGCTCGGCGTGATGAGCGCGGCGGTCGTGATGTGCGGGTTCATCCCCGTGTTCGGCAGCCTGTCCGACCGGCTCGGCCGCGCACGCGTGTACCGGTGGGGCGCGACGCTGTGCGGGCTGTCGGTGCTGCCCGCGTTCTGGCTGCTGCAGACGCAATCGTCGAACCTGCTCGCCGTATGGCTCGCGCTGGTGATCCCGTTCGGGATCTTCTACGCGATGGCATACGGGCCGGAGGCCGCGCTGTTCGCGGAGCTGTTCGACGCGAACGTGCGGTACACGGGCATTTCGTTCGTCTACCAGGTGTCGGGCATCTTCGCGAGCGGCCTGACCCCGATCGTCGCGACCGCGTTGCTGCGCGTGAACGGCGGTGCGCCGTGGCTCGTCGGGGTGTACGTGATGTTGTCTGCACTCCTGTCGATCGTGTCCGCGCGGGCGATCGAGAAGCGCGGAAGCGTGGCCGAGGTCGCGGTGCGCGCGATGTGACGGCGGGCGGGGCGGGCAGGCGGTGCGGGCGGGGCGCGGGGCCGTTTCGACGGGGCGGTCGTCGGTCGTCGATCATCGGTCGGCGTCGTGCGCGCGCCGGTGTCCGCGCCCGTACCCGCGCCGCTTGTCGTTGCCGCCAGCCGCTCGTCTGATGCTGCGTGCCGTTCGGGCTCCAGATTGTCCCGGGGAGAGCCCGCGCCGCGACTGCTGCCGCCCGCCGGCGATCGCCGCCATTCCCCGCCATTCCCCGCCGTCCGGCACCCTCACACGCTGGTCCAAGCGAATCCGGCCCACTGGCCCTACCTGCCAAAAAACGGCCTGCCTACACTTTCCTCGACAGATCGCCGCATTGAAGCATCTGCACACGATCGACCCGAAGAGAACGATCAGGAGACAGGCATGACCAACAGGCAGTCGGCAGCATTCGCCCGCCCGGCGAGCGTACGCCCCGCATCAGTCAGTCGAATCGCCTCGCGCGCCCGTTGCGGCGCGGCAGGCAAGCCCGCATCGGAGGTCTGACCATGTCGACCCCTTCCATCGAACGCACCGCGAGCGGTTTTGCCGGCGGCCGGTCGAACGATACGCGTTACGACCCGACCTACGATCCGCTCGTGTCGCCGGGGCCAGGTTGCGGCAAGCAGTACGCGCCGACCTACTGGGTCGCGACGGCCGGCAACCCGCCGCCCGACGACGGTCCCGTCACGCGCGACCTCGACGTCGACGTCGCGATCATCGGCGCCGGCTACACGGGCCTCGCGACCGCGCTGTGCCTCGCGCGGGACCATGGCATCAAGGCCGTCGTGCTCGAAGCCAACCGCACCAGCTGGGGCTGCAGCAGCCGCAACGGCGGGCAGGGGCAGAACGCGTCGGGCCGGCTGTCGCGCTCGCAGTGGATCGAGCGCTGGGGCAAGGACGTCGCGCTGAAGATGCACGACGAGATCCTCGAAGGCTTCGAACACTTCAAGTCGCTCGTGTCGGAAATCGACTGCGATCCGCAGCCGGGCGGCCATTTCCTGATCGCGCACCGTCCGCGCATCATGGCGAAGCTCGCGGCCGAGGCGAAGGTGTGGAAGGACGTGTTCGGCTACCCGTCCGAACTGCTGAGCGCGGAAACCTTCCGCCGTGAATTCATCAACGACCACGAGGCGGCCGGCGCGCTGCACGAGCCGGAAGGCATCGGCATCCATGCGCTGAAGCTCGCGTTCGGCTACCTGCGCCTCGCGCGCGCAGCCGGCGCGAAGGTGCATACGAGCAGCCCGGTGCTCGGCTTCGAGACGATCGACGGCGTGCACCACCTGCGCACGCCCGGCGGCGTCGTGCGGGCCCGCGCGGTCGGCATCGCGACCGGTGCGTACACGGCGCAGACGCTGCATCCGTCGCTGCGCAGCAAGGTGATGCCGATCCTGTCGAATTCGATGGTCACGCGCCCGCTCACCGACGCGGAAATCGACGCGTGCAATTTCCGCACGACGCAGGTGCTGACCGATACGCGTACGCTACGCTTCTACTACCGTTTCCTGCCCGATCGCCGTCTGCAGATCGGCAGCCGCAGCGCGATCACCGGCGACGATGCACCGAACCCGCGCCATGTCGAATTGCTGAAGGAAGGGATGGCGCGCAAGTTTCCCGCGCTGCGCGGCGTGCAGATCGATTATTCGTGGTGGGGCTGGGTCGACGTGAGCCACGACATGATGCCGCGCGTGTGCCAGCCCGATCCGCGCCAGTCGGTGTACTACGCGCTCGGCTACGGCGGCAACGGCGTGTCGTATTCGCAGCAGGCCGGCCGCCGGCTCGCCGAACAGATCGCGGGGAAGGGCGCACGCCAGACGCTGCCGATCTTCACGTCGCCGCTGCCCGGCCACCCGTTCGCGCCGTTCCGGCGCATCGGGCAGCGGATGCTCTACCTGTCGTACTTCAGGAACGACGAAAAGCCCTGAAAATGCCCTGAAGAAGCTCTGAATGCAGTGCGCATCGCCCGGTGTGACGCAACGCGCGCCGGGCCGTCCAACACAAGAAAAGCAACGGAAATCCGTGCGGCCGGGGCTGCAGGCGCCCCTGCACGCGCCGTCGCCGGCGGCGCCCGTGTTCACCCGACGGTGGCGCGGGCGGCGTCCGGACAACTGGATATGGAGAAGACATGCAACCCTCGATGAACCAGAGTGACCTGAAGTGTGGGCTCAAGCAGCGCCACATGACGATGATCGCGCTTGGCGGCGTGATCGGTGCCGGGCTGTTCGTCGGCAGCGGCGTGGTGATTCAGCAGACCGGGCCGGCGGCGATCCTGTCGTTCCTGATCACGGGCGGGCTGGTCGTGCTCGTGATGCGGATGCTCGGCGAGATGGCCTGCGCGATGCCGGCCGTCGGCTCGTTCTACGAATACGCGCGCCTCGCGTTCGGCAACTGGCGCGGGCCCGGCAAGATGGCGGGTTTCCTCACCGGCTGGATGTACTGGTATTTCTGGGTGATCGTCGTCGCGCTCGAAGCGGTCGCCGGCGCCAAGCTGATCCAGTTCTGGCTGCCCGACACACCGGCGTGGATCATCAGCCTCGCGCTGCTGGTCGTGCTGACGCTCACGAACCTGATCTCGGTCGGCAGCTACGGCGAGTTCGAATTCTGGTTCTCGTCGATCAAGGTCGGCGCGATCATCGTGTTCCTGTTCCTCGGCGGCCTCTACGTGCTCGGCCTGTGGCCCGCGTCGATGCACACGACTTCCGTGCTGCCGACGCTGCTCGGCCACGGCGGTTTCATGCCGCTCGGCATCGGGCCGGTGATGAGCGGGGCGGTCGCGGCGACCGGCTTCTACTTCGGCGCCGAGATCGTCACGATCGCGGCGGCCGAGGCGAAGGAGCCGGCCAAGGCGGTTGCGAAGGCCACCAATTCGGTGATCACCCGCGTGCTGGTGTTCTACGTCGGCTCGGTCGCGCTCGTCGTCGCGCTGGTGCCGTGGAATTCGCATCAGATGGCCACGCCGTACGTCAGCGCGCTCGAAGTGATGGGCCTGCCGGCCGCCGCCAACGTGATGAACGCGATCGTGCTGACGGCCGTGCTGTCCGCGCTCAACTCGGGCCTCTATGCGGCGTCGCGGATGCTGTTTGCACTGACCCGCCACGGCGACGCGCCGGCCGCACTCGCGAAGGTCAACAAGCGCGGCGTGCCGGTGCGCGCGATCCTGCTCGGCACGGTGTTCGGCTACGTGTCGGTCGTGATGTCGTATGTGTCGCCCGATACCGTGTTCGCGTTCCTCGTCAACTCGTACGGCACCGTCGCGCTGTTCGTGTACGTGCTGATCGCGTTCTCGCAACTGCGCCTGCGCAAGCGTCTCGACCCGGTGGCCGCGAGCAAGCTGCGCGTCAAGATGTGGGCGTATCCGTACCTGACCTGGGTCGCGATCGTCGGCATGGTCGGCATCCTCGTCGCGATGGCGTTCATCCCGGACCAGCGCAAGCCGCTGTGGCTCGGCGTCGCAAGCCTCGCCGTGCTGGTCGTCGCTTACGGGCTCACGCGCCGCGGCCGCCGTGAGCATCTCGACGACAGCGAACTGCTCGCGTATCCGCCGCGCTAATGCCCGGTAACGCATGACGCTGAAGGCCCGGCACGCAAGCCGGGTCTTTGCGCATGCGGCGCCGGCGGCGGCCCGATGGCTCTTGCGGCCAACTATCGGGCCACGTGATAGAACCGATCGGCGGATGCGACTTTATGTCGGCGGCCGGCGCGACTAGCATGGACGAATCGATTCACGGGCGTGCCCTGCGGGGGGCGCCCTCATCCGCGAACGAGGACAGACGATGGAACATCGGGCACGCGAGCGCGACGAACAGGCCGATATCAAGACGACGACGTGCTACATGTGCGCGTGCCGCTGCGGCATCCGCGTGCATCTGCGCGACGGCGAGGTGCGTTACATCGACGGCAATCCGGAGCATCCGCTGAACCAGGGTGTTATCTGCGCGAAAGGTTCGTCGGGGATCATGAAGCAGTATTCGCCCGCGCGGCTCACGCAGCCGCTGATGCGCAAGCCGGGCGCCGAGCGCGGCGACGCGCAGTTCGAGCCGGTGTCGTGGGACGTCGCGTTCGACGTGCTCGAAAAGCGCCTCGCGCACCTGCGTGCGACCGACCCGAAGCGGTTCGCGCTGTTCACCGGCCGCGACCAGATGCAGGCGCTGACCGGCCTGTTCGCGAAACAGTTCGGTACGCCGAACTATGCAGCGCATGGCGGCTTCTGTTCGGCGAACATGGCGGCCGGGATGATCTACACGATCGGCGGCTCGTTCTGGGAATTCGGCGGGCCCGATCTCGACCACGCGAAGCTGTTCTTCATGATCGGCACCGCGGAAGACCACCATTCGAATCCGCTGAAGATCGCGCTCGGCAAGTTCAAGCGCGCGGGCGGCCGCTTCATCGCGATCAATCCGGTGCGCACCGGCTACGCGGCGATCGCCGACGAATGGATTCCGATCCGCCCCGGCACCGACGGCGCGCTGTTCATGGCGCTGATGCACGAGCTGATCGCACGCGACGCGTTCGACCTCGAATTCGTGTCGCGCTTCACGAACGCGGCCGAGCTGGTCGACCAGCGCGACGGCGCCGACACGTTCGGCCTGTTCGTGCGTGACGCCGGTGCGCCGGAAGTCAACGCGCTGTATCCGCAGAACCGGATGTGGTGGGACACGAAGACGAACCGCGCGGTGCTGCATCACACGCAAGGCGCCGAACCGGCGCTCGACGGCCGCTACACGCTCGACGACGGCACGCCCGTCGCGCCGTCGTTCACGCTGCTGCGCGAACAGGTGGCCGGTTGCACGCCCGAGTGGGCGGCCGACATCACCGGCATCGCGGCCGACACGATCCGCCGCCTCGCCCGCGAGATGGAGACGGTCGCGCGCGAGCACGCGATCGAGCTGCCGGTGCGCTGGACCGACTCGTGGGGCAAGGAACACGCGACGGTGAAAGGCGTGCCGATCGCGTTCCATGCGATGCGCGGGCTCGCCGCCCATTCGAACGGCTTCCAGACGATCCGCGCGCTCGCGGTGCTGATGTCGCTGCTCGGCACGATCGACCGGCCGGGCGGCTTCCGGCACAAGGCGCCGTATCCGCGCGCGGTACCGCCGTCGGCGAAACCGCCGAACGACCCGGCGCAGATCAGGCCGAACACGCCGCTTGCGACCGGCCCGCTCGGCTGGCCGGCCGGCCCCGAAGACCTGTTCGTGCATCCGGACGGCACGCCCGCACGGCTGGACAAGGCGTTCTCCTGGGAATACCCGCTCGCGGTGCACGGGCTCATGCACTCGGTGATCACCAATGCGTGGCGCGGCGATCCCTATCCGATCGATACGCTGCTGATCTTCATGGCAAACATGGCGTGGAATTCGTCGATGAACACGACGGAAGTGCGCAAGATGCTGGTCGACAAGCGCGACGACGGCGAATACCGGATCCCGTTCCTCGTCGTGTGCGATGCGTTCGCGTCGGAGATGACGGCGTTCGCCGACCTGATCCTGCCCGACACCACCTACCTCGAACGGCATGACGTGATGTCGGTGCTCGACCGGCCGATCTCCGAATTCGACGGCCCGGTCGACTCGGTGCGTGTGCCCGTCGTGCCGCCGACCGGCGAATGCAAGCCGTTCCAGGAAGTGCTGATCGAGCTCGCGAGCCGGCTGAAGTTTCCGGCCTTCACGACGGCGGACGGGCAGCGCAAGTACCGCGACTATCCGGATTTCGTCATCAACTTCCAGACCGCGCCGGATTCGGGCACCGGCTTCCTGATCGGCTGGCGCGGCAAGGACGGCGACAAGGCCGTCGTCGGCGAGCCGAACCCCGACCAGTGGAAGCGTTACGCGGAGAACAACTGCGTGTACCACCACCGGTTGCCGGAGCCGCTGCAGTACATGCGCAACTGCAACGGGCCTTACATGCAGTGGGCGGTCGACAACGGGATGCGCAAGTTCGGCGTGCCGATCGTGATCCAGCTCTACTCGGACGTGATGCAGAAATTCCGGCTCGCCGCGCAGGGGCGCACGTCGGGCCGCCAGCCGCCCGACCATCTGCGCGAACGCATCGCGCGTTATTTCGATCCGCTGCCGTTCTGGCACCGGTCGCTCGAAAGCGGGTTGACCGACGCGGGCCGCTATCCGCTCGCGGCGATCACGCAGCGGCCGATGGCGATGTATCACTCGTGGGATTCGCAGAACGCGTGGCTGAGGCAGATCCACGGCGAGAACCATCTGTTCGTGAACCCCGTGACGGCCGCCGCGCAGCAGATCGACGACGGCGCGTGGATCTACGTCGAATCGCCGTGGGGCAAGGTGCGTTGCCGCGCACGCTACAGCGAGGCCGTGGAGCCTGGCACCGTGTGGACGTGGAACGCGATCGGCAAGGCGGCCGGCGCGTGGAACCTCGGGCCGCAGGCGGGGGAGTCGCAGCGCGGTTTCCTGCTGAACCACGTGATTACCGACGAGCTGCCGGATGCGGCGCGTGACGGCGCGCGGATGTCGAATTCCGATCCGATTACCGGGCAGGCCGGCTGGTACGACGTGCAGGTGCGGATCTATCCGGCCGAAGCGGATGCCGCGACCACGCTGCCGCAGTTCGCGCCGATGCCGGCGCTGCCCGGCACGCCGCGCGTGCTGCAGCGCGTGCAGGCGTATTTCGCGGGCACCGGCGCATTCGCCGCGCGGCTGCGGCGCGCGGCTTCCACCGGCCCGAAACCTGACGACCGTTGATCGAAGGAGCACGACCATGACCCAGATGGCCCTCGTCATCGACCTGAACGTGTGCGTCGGCTGCCATGCCTGCGTGACGAGCTGCAAGGAATGGAACACGTCGGGCGAAGCCGGCAGTCTCGCGGATCTGCGCCCGTACGACGACGATCCGTCCGGCACGTTCTTCAACCGCGTGCAGACGTACGAAGCGGGCGTGTTCCCGATGACCGACACGATCCATTTCCCGAAGTCGTGCCTGCATTGCGAGGATCCGCCGTGCGTGCCCGTCTGTCCGACCGGCGCGAGCTACAAGCGCAAGTCGGACGGGATCGTGCTGGTCGACTACGACAAGTGCATCGGCTGCAAGTACTGCGCGTGGGCGTGCCCGTACGGCGCGCGCGAACTCGACGAAGGCCGCAAGGAGATGACGAAGTGCACGCTGTGCGCGGACCGCATCGACAACGACGCATTGCCCGAACGCGACCGGAAACCCGCGTGCGTGCTCGCCTGCCCGACGTCGGCGCGGCTGTTCGGCGACGTGCACGATCCGGAGTCGGACGTGTCGCGCGCGATCCGCGAACGCGGCGGTTATGCGTTGATGCCCGAATGGGACACGCGGCCGTCGAACCATTACCTGCCGCGCGTGAAGACCGAAGCGTCGTGCGCGTGCGGCAGCGGCGGCGGATGCGGCAGCGGGTCGACCGGCCGCGACGAGAGCGACTCGTTCGAAGCCCGCGCGGCGCGTGGCGACGTCGATCTCGTGTCGCTCGCGACGCAGCGCTGAGCCCCGCGCATTTCATTCAGAACCAGACGGAGTTGCCATGCGCCCAGCCTTTTCGGTCGTTTTCCTCACCACGCTGTGCGGCGCCGCACAGGGTTTGCTGTTGACGCTCGTGAGCGTCGAGGCGCTCGCGCGCCTGGCCGGCGTCGACGTGGCCGCCGCGTTCTACGTGACGGGCGCCGCGCTGTCGGTCGCGCTCGGCGTGCTCGGCCTGTTCGCGTCGTTCTTCCATCTCGGCCACCCCGAACGCGCGTGGCGCGCGATCGCGATGTGGCGCACGTCGTGGCTGTCGCGCGAATGCATCGCGCTGCCGGTGTTTCTCGCGTGCGCGTTCGCGTATGGCGCGGCCCACCTGTTCGGCTGGCCCGGCACGTTGCTGATCGGCGCGGCCGGCGCGCTCGCGAGCGTCGCGCTGTTCGTGTGTACCGCGATGATCTACGCGTGTCTGCGTTTCCTGCAGGAATGGGCGAGCCCGTTGACGCTCGTGAACTTCGTGCTGCTCGGCTGCGCGTCGGGCTGCACGCTGGCGACGGCTTGCGCCGCGTGGCTCGCGCCGGCGCTGGTCGGCCGGCTCGCTGTGGCCGCATGCGTGCTGACGCTCGCGGGCTGCATGGCACGGCTCGCGTCGCTCGCGCGCAATGCGCGGCTGCGGCCGAAGTCGACCGTGCAGAGCGCGACCGGCATTCGCCACGAGAAGGTCGAACAGAAGTCGCGCGGTTTCACGGCCAGCGCGTTCAATACGCGGGAGTTCTTTCACGGGCAGGGCAACGGCACGCTGCGTGCGGTGAAGGCCGGCTTCCTGATCGGCGCATTCGCGGTGCCGTTCGTGCTGACCGGCGCGGGTGCGCTCGCGCCGACGTCGGTCGCGGCGGCCGTCGTGCTCGGCGCGGCATTCGTGATCCAGTATGCGGGGCTGGTCGCGGAACGCTGGTTCTTCTTCGCGGATGCACGGCATCCGCAGAACATCTACTACCAGCGCGCGTCATGACGTTGCGCGCGTGCCGCCGCGCGGCGCTAGAAGGTCGCCGCAAGCGCGCCGGCCGCTTCCTGCAGGCGCGGCACGCAGTCGAGCAGCCGCGACAGCGGTGCGCGCGACACGGGTGCATGCACGGCGACCGCGGCGATGCACGCGCCGTCGTCGCCGACGACCGGTGCCGCGATGCACGCGATGCCCGCGACGAATTCCTCGTTGTCGATCGCGACGCCCTTGTGCGCGGTGCGGTCGAGTTCGGCTTCGAGCAGTTCGGGATCGGAGATCGTATTCGGCGTGTAGCGCGGCAGCGCCAGCGCGCGCACCAGTGCGGCGCGCTCGTCGCGCGGCAGCAGCGCGAGCAGCAGCTTGCCGCTGGCGCTGCAATGCGCGGGCACGCGCGAGCCGGGCTTCAGGTCGAGCCGCAGCGGCCAGTCGGCTTCGACGCGGTCGAGATAGACGACTTCCGTGTCGTGCAGCGCGGTGAGATTGCAGGTTTCGCCGAGATCGGCGACGAGCCGTTCGAGGATCGCATGGCGCAGCCGGCGCGCGCCCGCATGCAGCATCACGCCGGTGCCGAGCCGGGCGAGGCGCGGGCCGATCGCATACGCGTTCTTGCGGCCCGGCTCGCGGATCACGAGGCCGCCGGCTTCGAGGGACGCGAGCATCCGGTGCAGCGACGCCTTTGGGATATCGACCTCGCGCACGAGATCGGCGAGCGACACGGCATCGCCGGCCTGGACGAGATGTTCGAGCAGCGCGAAGGCGCGCAGCGTGGGCGTATCCGCGGGCAGCATGGCAGGCGTTCCGGAAACTGGACTGCGGCCATTGTACCGAACGGCCCGACAGGCCGGCCGCGCGGGGCGGCGGGTGCGGCAAGCCGGCACGGATAACCGGCGATGGAACGAATCGTTCCGTAAACACGGATCGACGCCCGCGCATCAGGGAACGACACGCCAACACCGACAAACACCGACAACGACAGGCAACGACAGGAGCGCAACGCAATGGAAGGGGTGACGAACAAGCCGGACTGCATGGTGTCGGTCCGCGAACGGTTCGGGTTCGATTCGGACCTGATGGTGCCCGCGTTCAGCGCGCGCGACGACCACGTGCCCGATATCGACGACGCATACCGTTTCAACCCGGACGTCACGCTCGCGATCCTCGCCGGCTTCGCGCGCAACCGCCGCGTGCTCGTGCAGGGGATGCACGGCACCGGCAAGTCGACGCATATCGAACAGGTCGCGGCGCGGCTGAACTGGCCGTGCGTGCGCGTGAACCTCGACGGCCACATCAGCCGGCTCGACCTCGTTGGCAAGGATGCGATCGTCGTGCGCGACGACGTGCAGGTGACCGAGTTCCAGGAAGGCATCGTGCCGTGGGCGCTGCAGCGGCCCGTCGCGCTGATCTTCGACGAATACGATGCGGGGCGGCCCGACGTGATGTTCGTGATCCAGCGGATTCTCGAACGCGACGGCAAGTTCACGCTGCTCGACCAGAACCGCGTGATCCATCCTCATCCGTCGTTCCGGCTGTTCGCCACCGCCAACACGGTCGGGCTCGGCAACCTGAACGGGCTGTATCACGGCACGCAGATGCTCAACCATGCGCAGATGGATCGCTGGAACGTGGTCGCCACGCTCGACTATCTGCCGCGCGATGAGGAGATCGGCATCGTGCGTGCGCGCGTGCCCGAACTCGCCGACGAAGCCGGCCGCCCGCTGCTCGAATCGATGGTCAGCCTCGCGGAGCTGACGCGCAACGGCTTCGCGACCGGCGATCTGTCGACGCTGATGTCGCCGCGCACGGTGATCAACTGGGCCGAGAACTGCCAGATTTTCCGCGATCCGGCGCTCGCGTTCCGGCTCACGTTCCTGAACAAATGCGACGACGCCGAGCGGCCCGTCGTTGCCGAGTATTACCAGCGCTGTTTCGGCGAGGAGCTTGCGGTTGTGTCACGGGCCGGCGGCGGTGGCGAGCCGGGAGCAGGGCGGTGAGCGCCGATCGCGACGTCGCGCGCCGTGCGTCGGCACGCGAAGCGCTGGGCGCGTCGACCGTGCGTGCGCTGACACGCGATGCGGCACTGCATTACCGCGCGGGCCGCGTGTGCCGCGACCTGCGGCCGCTGCCGATCCACGCGCCGCACCTGCGCGCGCAGGCCGCCGACGACGATCTCGCGTCGTGGCGCGGCGCGGCCGACGGCGCCGCGTTGCGCATCCTGCATTCGGATGCCGGCCTGCATCGCGCGTTGTCCGGCGACGATCCGGTCGAACGCGTGCTGTTCGAAATGCTCGAGCAACTGCGCTGCGAGTCGCTCGCGGCACCCGCGATGCGCGGCGTCGTGCAGAACCTGCGCCATCGTTTCGAAACCTGGTCGCGCGCGTTTCACCGGTCGGGGCAGGCCGATACGCATGTCGGGATCCTCGTATACACGGTCGCGCAGATCGCATGGTCGCGGCTGACCGGCTGGCCGGTGCTCGAAGAAACGGAAGACCTGATCGAAGCGTCGCGCGCGGCGATCGTGCCGGAAATCGGCGTGCCGCTCGCGGGGCTGAAGCGCTGCCGGCACGATCAGCGCGCATTCGCGGAACATGCGCTGACGCTCGCGCGCCGCATTGCGGCGATGATCCGCGACGCGCGCGCGGCCGTCGTCGAAACGGCATCGGAAGACGCACGCGAGCAGGACGATGCGCTGACGAATTTTTCGCTATGGGTCGATTTCGACGATACAGGCATTGACCTGCCGGCACTCGTCGAAACGGGCGACAGCGTCGTGCTGCATGGCGGCGATGCGGTCTATCGCGCGTACACGACGCGTTACGACCGCGAACTCCGGCCGGCCGCACAGATCCGCGCGGCACTGCTGCGCGAGTATCGCGACCGGCTCGACGGCCAGGTCGCCGCGCAACGGATCAACGTCACGCGGCTCGCAAAGGTGCTGCGCGCGGCGCTTGTCGTGCCGCGGGCCGACGGCTGGTCGTTCGGCGAGGAGCACGGCCGCCTCGACGGCCGCCGGCTCGCGCAGCTCGTCAGCTCGCCGGCCGAACGGCGGTTGTTCCGGCTCGAACGCGTGCGGCCGCACGCGGACTGCGCGCTCGCGTTCCTGATCGACTGCTCGGGATCGATGAAGACGTGGATCGACGGCGTCGCGCTGATGGTCGACACGTTGGCCCGCGCCGGCGATGCCGCCGGGCTCGCCACCGAAGTGCTCGGCTTCACGACGCTCGCCTGGAACGGCGGCCGCGCGCGGCAGGAGTGGCTTGCGCGCGGCAAGCCGCGCCATCCGGGCCGGCTCAACGAAACCGGCCACCTGGTGTTCAAGGACGCGGACACGCGCTGGCGGCATGCGCGCACGGGCATCGCCGCGCTGTTCAAGGCCGACCAGTTCCGCGAGGGCGTCGACGGCGAAGCGGTCGAATGGGCATGTGCGCGGCTCGCGGCGCGGCCGGAGGCGCGCAAGATCCTCGTCGTGATCTCGGATGGCAGCCCGATGGACGGCGCGACGGCGCTCGCGAACGATCCGTTCTACCTCGACAATCACCTGAAGCAGGTGGTCGCGCGCCAGGAGGCGGCCGGCCGCGTCGACGTCCTCGGGCTCGGCGTCGGGCTCGATCTCGGCCCGTACTACCGGCACCGGCTCGCGATCGATCTTGCGTCGGCGCCGGACATGAAGCGGCTCGTCGAGATCGCGCGCTGGATCGGCGCGCGGCGGTGAAGCGGGCACTGTGCGTGCGCATCGCGGCGCGAATGCCGCGCATCGGAGGGTTCGATGCGGCATGCGCCGCGCGGTGCTACACGCCGCGCAGCAGCGGCGGCAGCGACGTCGCGATCAGCCCGATGCCGATCGCCATCAGCACGCCGAACGCGAGCCGGCGCAGCGCGACCGGCGACAGCGGCGGCGGGTAGTGTCGCGCGGCGACCGTCGTCAGCATCACGACCGGCGTCGCGATCGCGGCCAGCAGCCAGATGTCGCGATCGATCTGGCCTTCGCAAGCGCTGTACAGCACCCGCGTGGCCGAGGTCGTCGTGAACAGCACGATCAGCGCGCAGCGGATCTGCACGAGCGTCAACGGCTGCCGGTAGAACTGGAAGATCAGCGGCGGCCCCGACACGCCGAACATGCCGCTCAGCAGCCCGCCGAACAGGCCGCTGACGAAGAAGCTGCGGTTGTCCGAGCGCGCCGTGAGCAGCGTCGGGCGCAGCGCCGCGCTCAGGCCGCCGTACAGCACGACCGCGCCGAGGATCAGTTGCAGCAGGTCGGCCGCCGAGCGGCTCAGGCATTCGAGCAGCAGCACGCCCGCGACCACCGACGGCAGGATGCCGAGCGTCGCCGCGCCGACCGCGTGCCAGTCGATGTGATGCAGCCGGCCGGGAAGCGCGGCCGCGCCGTTCGCGAGCGACACGACGCTCATCAGCGTGGCGACGGTGGCGAGCGGCGCCAGCCCGAAGCCGCTCGTCGCGCCCATCACGATCATCCCGAGCCCGAAGCCGGTGACGGTCTGGAAATAGCTGCCGGCGCCGATCACCGCGATCAGGATCGCCAGTTTGTCGGCCGTCATGCGTGCGCGGCCTCGCCGGTCGCGGCGCGTTGCGCGGCCGCCTGCGCCTGCACGGTGGTTGCCGCGATCACGTGATACACGTCGTCGGCGCCGCAGCCGCGCGACAGGTCGTTCGCGGGCCGGCGCAGCCCCTGCAGCAGCGGCCCGACGGCCTTCGCGCGGCCGATCCGCTCGGCGAGCTTGTAGCCGATGTTGCCGGCCTCGAGGCTCGGGAACACGAGCACGTTCGCATGGCCGCCCACCTGCGAATGCGCGATCTTGCGCTCGGCGATCTCCGCGACGATCGCGGCGTCGAGCTGAACGTCGCCGTCGATCGCGAGGGTGGGGCGCCGTTCGCGCACCTGCGCGGTCGCGGCCGTCACCTTGTCGACGGCCGCGTGATGCGCGCTGCCGCTCGTCGAGAACGACAGCATCGCGACGCGCGGTTCCTCGCCGAGCAGCGCTTGTGCGCTGTCGGCGGCGGCCATCGCGATTTCGGCGAGCTGGCCGGCATCCGGATCGACGACGAGCGCGCAGTCGGAGAAGATCAGCCCGCCCTTGATCGTGTGGAACGGCTCGCACAGCATCATCAGGAAGAAGCTCGACACGATCCGGAACGTCGGGTCCACGCCGATCAGCTGGATCGCCGCGCGCACGACGTCGGCCGTCGCATGCACGGCGCCCGCGACCGAGCCGTCCGCCTCGCCGAGCCGCACCATCAGGTTGGCGTACGTCAACGGATCGCGCACCGCGTCGCGCGCTGCGTCGGCGGTCATGCCTTTGTTGGCGCGCAGCGCATGCAGCGCGTCGGCATACGCATCGCGTTGCGGGGCGTCGGCCGGATCGACGAGCGTCATGCCGTCGAGATCGATCGCGTCGCGCGCGGCCGCCGCGTGGATGGCCGTACGGTTGCCGACGAGCACGATGCGCGCGATGCCGTCGCGCGTCGCGCGCGCGGCGGCGTGCAGCACACGCGGATCGTCCGCTTCGCACAGCGCGATGCGCATCGGCGCGCGGCGCGCGGATTCGAGGATGCGGTCGAGGGCTTTCATCGTTCGCTCGCTGAGGAATGGAAAACGGGAAGGAAAAACGGCCGGATGCGGCGGCCCGCACGGGGCACGGCGTCCGGCCGGCTTCAGGCCGCGCGGCGATGCGCGCGGCCTGAAGCGGTTGCGTCAGCGACGCGGGCTCACACGTAGTCCTTGTACTTGTCGAGCATGCGAACCGGCTTCGACAGCGCATCGCGGCGGAACGGATCGCCGAGTTCACGCGTGCACATGATCTCGATGATCGTGGTCTTGCCTTCGTTCATCTGCATGTCGATCGCGCGCTTGAGCGCGGGGCCGACGTCCTCGAGGCGGTCGACCGTGATCCCTTCGGCGCCCATCGCGCGCGCGATCGCCGCGAAGCTCTGGTTGTCGAGTTCGCCCGCGACGAAGCGGCGGTTGTAGAAGTCGACCTGGTTCTTCTTCTCCGCGCCCCACTGGCGGTTGTGGAACACGACGGCCGTGACCGGGATGTTGTGGCGCACGCAGGTCATCGTTTCCATCAGGCTCATGCCCCACGCGCCGTCGCCCGCATACGACACGGCCGGACGATGCGGTGCGGCGACCTTCGCGCCGATGATCGTCGGGAACGCATAACCGCAGTTGCCCCAGCTCATCGCCGCGAAGAAGCTGCGCGGCTTGTTGAAGCGCAGGTAGCTGTTCGCGACCGAGTTGATGTTGCCGATGTCGGTCGACACCATCACGTCCTCGGGCATCGCCTTCTCGAGCTCGCGCAGCACCTGGCGCGGATGCAGGTACTGGCCGCCGCTGAACGGCTTCTCGTGCTTCTGCTCCTCGATCATGTCGAGGCTGTATGCGTCGCGCTCGTGCGTCCAGTCGTCGAGTTCCTTTTCCCACGCGGCCTTTTCGGTCGCGATCTGGTCGGCGCGATCGCCGCGCGAGCCGTCGCACGCGAGCGTGCGGCCTTCGAGGCGTTGCGTGAGCGCGATGGCCGCCGCCTTCGCATCGCCGCAGATGCCGACCGAGATCTTCTTCACGAGGCCGAGCATCTTGTGGTCCGCGTCGATCTGGATGATCTTCGCGTCCTTCGGCCAGTAGTCCATCCCGTGCTGCGGCAGCGTGCCGAACGGCCCGAGGCGCGAGCCCAGCGCGATCACGACGTCCGCGCGCGACAGCAGTTTCATCGCGGCCTTCGAGCCCTGGTAACCGAGCGGGCCGCACCACAGCGGATGGTTCGCCGGGAACGAGTCGTTGTGCAGGTAGCTGTTGACGACCGGTGCGCCGAGCCGTTCGGCGAGCGCCTTGCATTCCTCGATCGCATCGGCCATCACGACGCCGCCGCCGGAGATGATCACCGGGAACTTCGCCTGCGCGATCAGCGCGGCCGCATCGTCGAGGCTCTGTTCGCCGCCGGCGCCGCGATCGAGTCGGCGCGGTTGCGGAATCTCGACCTTGACCTTGCCGTAGAAGTAGTCGCGCGGGATGTTCAGTTGCGTCGGGCCCATCTCGGCCTGCGCGCGGTCGAAGCAGCGCGCGGTGAATTCGGCCATCCGCGCCGGGTGCGTGACGTGGCCCTGGTACTTCGTGAATTCCTGGAACATCGGCAGCTGGTTCGCTTCCTGGAAACCGCCGAGGCCGATGCCCATCGTGCCGGCTTCCGGCGTGACGATCACGACCGGGCTGTGTGCCCAGTACGCGGCGGCGATCGCCGTCACGCAATTGCTGATGCCGGGGCCGTTCTGGCCGATCACGACGCCGTGGCGGCCCGACACGCGCGCATAACCGTCGGCCATGTGGCCCGCGCCCTGTTCGTGCACGACCGGGATCAGGCGGATGCCGGCGGGCGCGAAGATGTCCATCGCGTCCATGAACGCGGAGCCCATGATGCCGAACATGTCGGTCACGCCGTTGGCCGCGAGGGTCTCGACGAAGGCTTCGGACGGCGTCATGTCCTGCGGACCGCTGGCCGATGCACGCAGGGAAGTGGATTGTTCGCTCATGGGTTGTCTCCGATTGTTCAATTAACGGAACGTCTTGTTCCAGATGCTATTTGCCGGGAAAAGCCGGTCAAGTCATTCCACCTGCTGCGGGGAAATGTGGAATGAAATGAAATGATTCGTTTCAAAATGCGCGCGGGTACGGTGGCCCCGAGTGGTGCGCTCAGGCCGGCTGCTTCGGCCGTTCCTTGCGGAACGCACGCTTGACGGCGATCAGCCCGTCGCGGAATTCGAACAGGTCGCAGCCTTCGGCCTCGATGCGCCAGCCTTCGGCGTGCGTGCCGGTGAACACCCACTCGGACACGCCGCGCTCGCCGGTCACGTAGTGGCGGCCGTGGCCCCAGTGCGCGTCGGGGAAGGTCTTGAACACGGCTTCGAACGCGGCGCGCACGGCGTCGCGGCCGACGAAGCGCGTGCCGTGGATGTCGGGGCCGCCGGCCGCGTCGAATACGCAGTCCTCGGTCATGAAGCCCATCAACGCATTCGCGTCATGCCGGTTGAATGCGTCGGAAAACGCCGCGAGCGTGGCGGCCGTGGCGGGGGCGGTGAGCGTATCGGACATAACGTGTCTCCTGTCGAATGGTGGGCGGTGCGCAAGGCGCTGGCGCGCATGCGGCACGCGGTATCGACACGTTAGTGAGCGCTCGTTTTTGGCGGTAGCGCCAGTTCGGGGGATTCGGTTGGGCCAGCGGCGGATGCAGGGAAGGTTCGCCCGTTCACGGGGTGTCCGACCCGGCGGATTGTGTGGCTTGATCCGGTTTCGTGCCGTGTCGCATGGCGCGAATGACGTTGTCGCGAATCAGGTCGGTGACGGCGCGTGCCGGGAAATGACGGAAGAAGGATTCGACCGGCATCGGGGCCGGCCCCGCGTCGCTCCGGCGGTTTTCAAACCGCGTCGCGGGCAGGCAGAAGGAGCCGGGGGTACATCGCTGCGTGCGACGTACCCCCGAGGTCATGCAGGCATCACGACGCCGTCATGCCGATACCGAACACGTGCATCTTGCCGGCGCTGACCTGCCGCGGCAGCACGATGCTCGTCACCACCTTGCCGGGCGGCACCGGAATCTTCTGCGCGAAGATGTAGGTCTTGACGTTGTCCTGCTGGCCGTTGCCGGCATTGCGATAGGCCATCGTGACGGCCACCGTCGAGCGTGGGCTCGCGCTGCCGCCGTTCAGGGTCCAGTCGTCGAAGGCCAAGGTGACGGCCTGGCTCGACCCGTCCGCGAAGTTCAGCTGCGCGATCCCGCTGCTCGGGCCGTTGTTGGACGAACCGAGCACCACGACGCCGGTGCCGGCCGATCCCGGCGGCAGCATCACCGTCTGTCCGACGGTCACGGTGTTGTCGAGCGAGAGCGGCCCGCCCGCCACGGTCACGGTGGCGCCGGCCACCGCGAACGGCTTGCCGGGCTGCACGCCCGCCGCGCCGAGCGCATTGACCGAGTAACTGAACAGGCTGCCGTCGAAGTCCGCGCCCTGGCCGTCGGTATTGGTCGCACCGTCCATGCTGAAGCCGCGGTTGTTGTAGCTGTCGGCCGCGTTGAGCGCCACCGGTACGCCGAACGACGGCGGCTGCGCCTGGGCACCCCATCGAGACGGTGCGCTGCCCATCGCGAAGTGCAGCGTCGCACCGTTGGCGATGTCGTCATAGGCGACCCATGCGGCAGGGTGGGCACGACCGTCGATCGACAGCGACTGCACGTAGCTCGAGGCCGGCGCGCCTGCGGCACGGATCCGCCAGGTGTGGCCGTTGCCGAGCCGCACGTCGATCTGCGGGAACTGCGGGCTGCCGATCGCCAGGCCCGCGACGCCGGGGATCTGCGGGTACAGGCCCAGCGCGCCCCACACGTACCAGCCCGACACGGCGCCGAGGTCGTCGTTGCCCGGCAAGCCGTCGGGGCCGGTGCCGAACGCGCTGACCATGATCTGCTGCACCACGCGCTGCGTGCCCGACGGTTGCGCGGCCCAGTTGTAAAGCCACGGCACCTCGAAGGTCGGCTCGTTGCCCATGTAGAAATTCGGCAGGCTCAGGCCGGCATTGAGCACCGTGAAGAACTGGTCGAGCCGCGACGTCACGGCCGTATTGCCGCCGAGCTGCGCGAACAGGCCCGCCGCGTTGTACGGCACCATCCACGTGTACTGTTCGGCATTGCCCTCCACGTAGTTGTCGCCGCTGCCCGGCGTTTCGGGTATCCACGCGCCGTTCGATTGCCGCGCCGCGATCAGCGGCGGCGTCAGCGCGGTGTTGAGCAGGTTCTGCCAGTAGGCCGAGCGGCTCAGCAGCATGCGCTGCGTGGCGGTATCGCCGAGTGCGCCGGCGAAGCGCGAGATCGCGAAGTCGCTGCTCGTGTATTCGAGCGTCGACGAAGCCTGCCCCCACTCGCCGCCGGTGATGTAGCCGCCCTGCAGGTAGCTCGCGCGGCCGCCGTTGGTGGTCACGTTGTTGCAGGCGGTGCCGGGGATGTTCGCCATCTTCACCATATGCTGCAGCGCGGCGCGCGTATCGAAGCGCCGCGCGCCGAATGCGTAGGCGCTCGACACGATCAGCGAACCGGCATCGCCCGGCATCACGCCGTCCTCGACGTTGTCGTTGACCCAGTGCGGAATCGCGCCGCACTGATCGGCGTCGTTGACCAGCGACTGGATCATGTCGCTGGTCTCGGACGGGTTGAGGATCGACTTGAGCTGGATCAGCGAACGGTAGATGTCCCAGCCCGAGAACGACGAATACTGCGCGTTCTGGCCTTTGCCGAGCTGGTGCACGGTATTGTCGAAGCCGATGTACTGGCCGTTCGCGTCGCTGAAGATGCTGGGCGCCCACAGCGCGTGATAGAGCGCCGTGTAGAACTTCTTCTTCGCGTCGAGCGTCCCGCCTGCCACGCGGATCGCGTTGAGGCGGTCGTTCCAGATTCGGTCCGCCTGCGTGCGCACGCCTTCGAAATCCCAGCCGCGATTTTCCGCATCGAGGTTGGCCTTTGCATTGGCGGCGCTGACGTACGAAATGCCGATCTTCATCCTGACCGCCTGGCCGGGACGGAAGCCGAGCTGCGCCACGCCGTGCGAGATCGACGCCGACGTGAACGCCTGGTCGAACGCGGCATAGAAGTAGACGGGCACCGGCACCGAGTTGCCGCAGAAGCCGCCGCCGATCGTGCTGCCCGAGAGGGCGCTGCCGGAAACTTGCGTAATCGCGCCGGTGGTCGAGGTCTTCGTATTGGTGCGTGTCGCGTCGAGTACCAGCAGCGCGGGTTTGCCGGCCGGGTAGGTGAACCTGCCGAAGCCTGTGCGCAGGGTGGCGGTCAGTTCCACCTTGATCTGCGAATCGAGCACGACCGAGTAGTAGCCGGGCCGGGCCGTTTCATTCGCATGACTGAAGGTCGGAACGAGCTGCGTCGCGTCGGTGGTCGGCATGACCGGGAATTCGCCGTTGTTGCCGCTGCAGCCGGCACCCGGCATGTGCGTGACGCTGAAACCCTGGATCGAATGGAGGTCGTAGTAATAACCGGCCGGCGAATTCGGTTCCTTGCTGTCGTTCGGCGCCGGCGTGGTGTTGGTGTCGGGCGCCCATTGCACCATGCCCGACGGCAGCCCGGCGGCCGGCACGACGCTGCCGGCCTGTCCCGCCGGCACCGGGTTCGGCGAATTGCTCGCGAGCGTGCCGATCAGCGGGTCGACATACTGCGTCAACGACAGGCTGCGGTTGTCGTCGAGGTTGGTCGTGTCGGCCGCACCGGCCGACGATTCCGCCGGATGGGCGGCCAGTATCGACGCCGCCGTTCCGTCGCTGCCGTCACCGCCTCCGCACCCGCTCAATGCGCACGCCGCGGCCAGCAACGCCGCGAGCGTCGTGAATCGACTCATGATCGTCCCCTCCAGTCGGAGATGCCTTTTTGCCTTGACGATCCCGACGATCGAATCCCGGGATCGCAGTGGGTTGTTGCTGTCGTGTTGCGTCGTAACACTAGGATTCGCATGAATTCGCTGTCAATCCGAATAACGGATTTGTAATGTTTTTATTAGATTTACTAAACGAGTGGAAACGATGCGCAGGCGGTGGCGCGGTATCGGAAGGTGCAGCGGATGCAGCGAGCACGTGGCGAATGCAGGGTTCTACGGCAAGGCGAGAAACAACGTGCCGATCGGGGGCGGCGCACGTTGCGTGCGCACGTGAACGCGACCTCTACCCGAAAGGCAGCTTGCTGCCCGGAAGAGCAACCCGATCGATCGTTACGATCGGCACCTGCGCGCGTCGCACGGGAGCGACGCGCGCGACACCGGCGACATGCTTGCCGCGCAACGAAAGTCGCGATCGTTTCCGGATGCGTGATTGTGGACGACGAGCGAGGGCGGTCATGCATCGGTGGCACGACGCCTCTCCGCATCCGGTCAGGCGCCCGGCTTCTGCGCCCGCACGCACTGCGCCAGCGCCCGCACGCCCGGCTCGATCCGTTCGAGCGGAATCGCGGAGAACCCCATCCGGAAGCAGCGTCGCGCGTCGCCCGTATCGTCCATGAAGAACACGTTCCCCGGCTCGATGAGGATGCCGGCCGCCTGCGCGTCGATCGCGAGGCGCGTGGCATCGAGCCACGGCGGCCCCTCGACCCAGCACGACGCACCGCCCGTCACACGCACATGACGCGCTTCCGGCAGATGCGCATCGAGCGCGGCCATCAGCGCCTGCGAGCGCTCGCTGTACGCATGCGCGAGCCGGCGCAGCAGCGCGTCGTGATGACCGAGCGCGAGAAAGGTTGCGAACGCACGCTGGATATACGCGACCGGATGGCGCACCATCAGCCGCCGCAGCGCGCGCAACTCGCGGATCAGCTCGCGCGGCCCGACCACGTAGCCGAGCCGCAGCCCCGGCGCGAACGTCTTCGACAGGCTGCCGACGTAGATCACGCGGTCGGCCGTGTCGAGGCTCTTCAATGCCGGATGCGGCGTGCCGGAGAACGTGTTCTCGCTCTCGTAGTCGTCCTCGATGATCACGAAATCGTGCTGCCGCGCGCAGTCGAGCAGCGCGCGGCGGCGTTCGACCGGCATCGTCGCGGTGGTCGGGCACTGGTGGCTCGGCGTCACGTACACGTAGTCGCAGCGCGCCAGCGTATCGGCGAGCGCATCGGGCGCGATCCCGTGGCCGTCGACGGGCAGCGGCAGCAGCCGCGCGTTGCGGTTCTCGAAGATGTTGCGCGCGTCGGGATAACCGGGATTCTCGAAGCCGACCGTCGTGTGCTTGCCGCACAGCAGGTCCGCGATCAGGTACAGCGCCTGCTGGCAGCCGTTCGTGACGACGATCTCGTCGGGCATCGCGAACACGCCGCGCCGCGGCAGCACGCGCGTGCGGATCTGCTGGATCAGCGATTCGTCGTCGCGCTCGATCAGGTCGGGCGCCCAGTTGCGGATCTCCATCACCGACAGCGCCTTCAGGCAGCATTCGCGCCAGTCGTTGGTCGGAAACAGCGACTGGTCGAATTGTCCGTAGATGAACGGGAATTCGTAGTGCTGCCAGTTCGCGGGCTTCACGATGTTGCGCTGCCTCGACGGCGGATGCGCGATGCGCTTCTCCCATGCGGGGCGGCCCGGCGTGTCGTCGTTGCCGTCCGGTTTCTCGCCGGTTTTGGCCGCCGCGAAGCCGGGCACGCCCTCGAGCATCTTCGGGTTCACGAAGTGCCCGCTGCGTTCGCGCGAGATCAGGTAGCCCTCCTCGACGAGCATCTGGTACGCGAGCACGACGGTGTTGCGCGCGACGCCGAGCTGGTCGGCGAGCTCGCGGCTCGACGGCAGCGCGGCATCGGGGGCGAGCTGGCCGTCGAGGATCGCGGCCACGAGCATCCGCCGGATCTGGTCCTGCAGGCTCGACGCCGACGACCGCCGGAACTGCTGGGCCCATAGGGCGGTCGGGGTACGACTCGGCATGCTTCCTCCTGTGATCGGTACGGGAAACGCGAGGCGGTGCGCGTCGGGGTGCGCGCGGCCCGCGAGAGGCGCGGTTTCGCGAGAATACGCGCGTCGCGCCGCGGATGTGGACTCAATGAAAGGTGTCGTCTGGCACTACTGCGCGGCGACGTGGCAAGACGATACTCAAGTCGTCGCCCCTGGACGATCCGGATAACTCCCCGGTACGCGGGCGCGGGAGGGCGTGCGCGCATCGCGTTCGCCCGCATCGTGATGCGAAGGGAGGAGGCCATGCACGTCGTCGTGTTCAGGGATCGCTGCGAGCGCGTGATCCGCATCGTGTTCGACGACACGCGCGCGACGGCGGTCGCGTATCGCGACGACGAGGCAATCGGCGAGCTCGGCATCGACGACGACGGCGGCGGTGCCGCGCGATCGCCATCGCTTGCGCGTCTGTACGTGGAACCCGCGTATCGACGCAGCGGCATCGCGCACACGCTGCTGGCGTGTGCATCGCGCGAATTCGGACGGCCGATCCGCATCGATACCGGCGCGCGTGAGTGGCCCGACTCGCCGGCATGGGCGACGTTGTGCCGCTGCCTCGAATACGAAGGGCTGGTCGTGGTGCGCTAGTGCGCGCCGGGCACCCGGTAGCGCGGCCACGATCACGCATCACGACAACGGAGACGACATGAACACGGTCCTGAAGCCGATTCCCGCATCCGACGTGCGGCACGAAGCGTTGCGCATCGACGGGCAGCGCGTGTGGCGCGACGCGGTGATCGAAGTGCGCAACCCTTACGACGGCGCGCTGGTCGGCACCGTGCCGAAGGCGACACTCGACGACGTGCGGCGCGCGTTCGCGGTCGCGCGCGCATACCGGCCGGCGCTCACGCGTCACGATCGCGCGGCGATCCTGCGCCGCGCGGCCGACATCGTGCGTGCGCGCACGGCGGAGATCGCGGCGCTGATTACGGCCGAGGCCGGGTTGTGCATCAAGGATTCGACCTACGAGGCGGGCCGCGTGGCCGACGTGCTGACGTTCGGCGCCGGTGAGGTGCTGAAGGACGACGGGCAGATCTTCTCGTGCGACCTGACCCCGCACGGCAAGAAGCGCCGCGTGTACACGCAGCGCGATCCGCTGCTCGGCGTGATTTCGGCGATCACGCCGTTCAACCATCCGATGAACCAGGTCGCGCACAAGATCGCGCCGTCGATCGCGACCAACAACCGGATCGTCGTGAAGCCGTCCGAGAAGGTGCCGCTGTCGTGCTACCTGTTCGCGGACATCCTGTACGAAGCGGGCCTGCCGCCGCAGATGCTGCAGGTGCTCACCGGCGACCCGAAGGAGATCGCCGATGAGCTGATCACGAACCCGGCGA
>NZ_ASSI01000037.1:0-66128 GCF_000466765.1 Burkholderia sp. AU4i
CCGCGCGGCGCTTGCCGCGCCGCCCGGCCGGGCCGCCGCCGCGTGCGTCGAAGTGGCGCAATGCCGGCCCAGGTCAACCGGCCGGGCCGGTTGAACGTTTTACAATGACGGTTGTTCCACGACGTGAGTCTTCATGCGCACTTTCCTTTCCCTCGGCCGCACGCTCGCGCTGGCCGCCGCCGTGCTGGCGCCCGCCGCCCACGCGAATAACGTGATCATCCTCAATTCGGCCGAAGCGACGCTTTCCCTGATCGACCAGCAGACCCGTGAGGTCGTCGGCACGATGCCGACCGGCAAGGAACCGCACCACCTGATGGCAACGCCCGACAATTCGTCGCTGATCGTTGCAAATTCGGTCTCGAACAGCCTGATGTTCCTCGATCCGAAGACGGGCAAGCTGCAGCGCACCGTCGAAGGGATCGACGATCCTTACCAGCTCGGTTTCTCGCCCGACCGCAAGTGGTTCGCGGCCGCCGGCCTGCGCCTCGACCGCGTCGACATCTACGGCTACGACGGCCGCGACCTGAAGCTCGTGAAGCGCGTGCCGCTCGAAGTCATGCCGAGCCACCTCGCGTTCACGAAGGACAGCAAGACGCTGCTCGTGTCGCTGCAGGTGTCCGGCGAGATCGCGGCGATCGACCTGCCGACGCAGACGGTCAAGTGGAAGATGAAGGTCGGCAAGGTGCCGGCCGGCCTGTGGCTTACGCCGGACGACAAGTACCTGCTCGTCGGCATGACGGGCGCGGATTACGTTGCGGTGGTCGACTGGCGCAACCAGAAGGTCGTCAAGCAGATCTACACCGGCAAGGGCGCGCACAACTTCCGTTCGCTCGCCGACGGCACCCACGTCGCGGTGACGAACCGGGTCGCGAACACGATCAGCATTATCGACGAGAACACGCTCACCAACGTCGGCGACATCACCGGCCTGCTGCCGGGCCCGGACGACATGGAGCTGTCCGCCGACAAGAAGACGCTGTGGGTGACGTTCCGCTTCGCGAAGAAGGTCGGGATCATCGACCTGGCGTCGCGCAAGCTGGTGCAGACGATCGCCGTCGGCCGTTCGCCGCACGGGATCTACTTCTACGACCGCGCGCCGTGGCGCGCCGCGAACGGCGCGTGACGGGCGGGGGAGAACGATGCTGCACCTGATCGATGCGTTCGTATCGGACATCCAGACCTGGCTGTACGTCGACGTCGTGCAGCCGCTCCTCTTCAAGTTCAACCTGATGGACTACGACGAGGACACCTACGACGCGCTGTACTGGGTGATCGTCGGTGCGCTGCAGATGGTGCTGATGTTCGTGCTGCTGCGCCCGCTCGAGGCGCTGCGGCCCGTCGAGCGCTGGACGAACCGCCGTGCCGTGCGGGTCGACGTGATCTACACCGCGATCGCGAAGCTCGGCATCTATTCGCTGTTCTTCTTCTTCGCGCTGCAGCCGCTGTTCGACAACTTCCAGGCGTGGCTGCGCCTGCACGGGGTCGCGAACGTCAACCTCGACTACCTGTGGCCGGGCGTGACCTCGAAGCCGATCGTCGCGTTCGCGATCTATCTCGTCGTGCTCGATTTCGCCGGCTACTGGTATCACCGCTGGCAGCACAAGTTCGGCGTCTGGTGGGAACTGCACGCCGTGCATCACAGCCAGCGCCAGATGTCGCTGTGGTGCGACGACCGCAACCACGTGCTCGACGACGTGATCCAGTCGTGCTTCTTCGCGGCGATCGCGCTCGTGATCGGCGTGACGCCGTCGCAGTTCGTCGTGCTGACCGCGTTCACCAACTTCATGCAGAGCATTCAGCACACGAATGCGCGCCTGTCGTTCGGCTGGCTCGGCGAGCGCCTGTTCGTGAGCCCGATCTTCCATCGGCGCCACCACGCGGTCGGCTACGGCCACGAAGGCACGAAGTACGGCTGCAACTTCGGCGTGCTGTTCCCGTGGTGGGACATGATGTTCGGCACCGCGTCGTGGAACCGCACGGTCGAGCCGACCGGCATCCGCGACCAGGTCGAGGGCGTGTCCTACGGCGAAGGCTTCTGGGCGCAGCACGGCCTCGCGTTCGTGCGGATCTTCCGGCGCCTGTTCCCCGCCAAGCGCGGCGCGGCGTCGGCCTGATCCGGCCATTCCTACGTTGAGCGGCTCTCTCACGCGGCCCGCATGTGCTTTGGCGCATGCGGGCCGCGTGGTTTATCCTTTCCCCGTTTTTCTCCGTCGATACAGGCTCGCATGAACGACTTGCTGCGTTCCTTCGTCCGGGCATTGGCGAGCGCACTGCATCCGCGCATGCTCTGGCTCACCCTGATGCCGTTTCTCGTCTCGGCCGTCCTGTGGGGCGTCGTGCTGTGGTTCTCGTGGCAGACGCTGCTGGACCTCGCACGCGGCGCGCTCGACGGCTTCGTGCTGACGGCCCTGCTGTACCGCGCGTTCGACGCGATCGGCATGTCGCAGCTGCATGCGGTCGTCGCGCCGTTCGTGGTCGTGTCGCTCGCGATTCCGCTGATCGTGCTGACCGTGCTGTTGCTGATCGCGACGATTTCGATGCCGGTCGTGATCAAGCACCTGTCGAACCGGCAGTTCGCGGCGCTCGAGCCGAAGCGGGGCGGCACCTTCTTCGGCAGCGTGTTCAATTCGCTGTGGGCGGCGCTGGCCGGCGTCGTCGTGCTGGTCGTCACGATCCCGCTGTGGCTGATTCCACCGTTCTTCGCGCTGCTGCCGCCCGTGATCTGGGGCTGGCTCACGTACCGCGTGATGACCTACGACGCACTCGCGCTGCATGCGAGCCGCGACGAGCGCCGGGCGCTCGTGCGCCGGCACCGCTGGCCGCTGATCGGCATCGGCGTCGCGACCGGGCTGCTCGGCACCGTGCCGACCTTCGTGTGGGTATCGTCGGTCTGGATGATGGTGCTGTTCCCGTTCGTCGCGGCGGCCATGATCTGGGTTTACGCTTTCATCCTCGTCTTCTCGGCGCTGTGGTTCGGGCATTATTGCCTGCGCGCGCTGGAGGACCTGCGTGCGAGTTCGCGCGCCACCGCAATCGACATGGGGCAGGCATGAGCATCGGCATCATCATCATCGGCGACGAAATCCTTTCGGGGCGCCGGCAGGACAAGCATCTGGCGAAGGTCATCGAGCTGCTCGGCGCACGCGGCCTCGCGCTCGACTGGGCCGAATACGTCGGCGACGATCCCGCGCGCATCACGGCGACGCTCGCGCGCGCGATCGCGTCGGGCGACATCGTGTTCTCGACGGGCGGGATCGGCGCGACGCCGGACGACCACACGCGCCAGTGCGCGGCCGCCGCGCTCGGCGTGACGCTCGAGCTGCACCCGGAAGCGAAGGTGCTGATTTCGGAGCGGATCCGCGAAACCCACACCGACCCGGCCACGCCGGTCGATTTCGATTCCCCGGAGAACCAGCACCGCTTCAACATGGGCGTGTTTCCGGTGGGCGCGACGATCATCCCGAACGGCTACAACCGGATTCCCGGTTTCTCGGTCGGCGACCTGCACTTCGTGCCGGGCTTCCCGGTGATGGCGTGGCCGATGATCGAATGGGTGCTCGATACGAAGTACGCGCACCTGCATCACGCGACGCCGCACGCGGAGCGTTCGCTGTACGTGTTCGAGCTGCCGGAATCGACGCTCACGCCGTTGATGGAGCGCATCGAGCGCGATTTCCCGGGCGTGCGCGTGTTCAGCCTGCCGAGCGTGGGTGATGCGGAGCGTGGCGGGATCTTCGCGCGCCGTCACATCGACCTCGGCGTGAAGGGCGAGCCGGAAGCGGTCGCGGCCGCGTACGTGAAGCTGCGCGAGGGCGTGCACCTGCTCGGCGGCGACGTCGTCGAAGCCGAGGCGTCGCGCGCCTGAGCGGCGTGCCGGCCGGCCGCACAAAAACCACGGGCAGCGCAACGCGGCCCGTCATCGGCATGTCATCGCCCGGCTCGACGATGAGGCTGTCGTCACCGGCGGGCGCGGCGCGCCGTCAGGCGCCGATCCACGGCAGTTTCCGGAAGCACCAGCCATCGACGGTCTTGCGGTGGCCTTCGGCGTCCTTCGCGCCCTCGAAGCCTTCTAGCAGGTCGAACGCCTTCGTGAAGCCGGCCTGCGCGGAGGCGACCGCGGCGAGCTTCGAGCGCGCGGCGCTGCGGCACAGGAACAGGATGGGGGTATCGGGCGGGAGGGCCGCCTTCAGTTCGTTGACGAATTCGGCGTTCGGCACGCCGCCCGGGTAGCGCGTCCATTCGAGGTGCAGGTACTGGCCGTCGCCGACGAGCGGGCGGCCGATCCAGTCGAGTTCGGCGCGGGTGCGCACGTCGACGAGGCGCGCCGACGGATCGAGCTGCAGCAGTTCGAAGGCTTCGGCCGGCAGCAGCGCCCCGGCGTAGTTGAGCGCGCCTTGGGCGCGGCGTTCGTCGGCCTTCGCGTAAAGCTGGTCGAGCGTACTCATGGCAGGGAGTCTCCGTATCGGTCAAACGAGCATTCTAGCGCGGCGTCGCGGCACGGATGGCCGCGTGCGGTGCGGTGCACGCGTGGCCCACGCGTTCACCAAAAAAGTGCAGAATGGCACGCATGCACCAGAATGATTCCTTGACTGCGGCGGGTCGCCGGAATTGCACCATCACAGTGCTTTCGGCGAGCGACCGGTGCGGCGCAAGGCCCCGGAATCGCGCAGCCCGGCCCTGTCGTGGCGAGCCCCGGCGCGATTTGCGCCCGTCGTTCGCAAAGGTGGCACGGAAGCTGCTATATAGAATTCGGTCGAATCGGGGCGCGCTGCGCCAAAGCAAGACCCCGGTCAGCTCGATAAACGAGGCGGTTCCCAGTCCGCCGGAATTGTTCTAATCAGGAGAAGAGGTTATGAGTAAAACCGTCGCCGACGTCATGCAGCTCGTGAAGGACGAGGACGTCAAGTTTGTCGATTTCCGCTTCACGGATACGCGCGGCAAGGAGCAGCACGTGTCGGTGCCGGTTTCGGCGTTTGACGAAGACAAGTTCGAAAGCGGCCATGCATTCGACGGCTCGTCGATCGCCGGCTGGAAGGGCATCGAGGCGTCGGACATGCTGCTCATGCCGGACCCGAGCGCCGCTTTCGTCGACCCGTTCTACGAAGAGTCGACCCTCGTGCTGACCTGCGACGTGGTCGAGCCGGCCGACGGCAAGGGCTACGAGCGCGATCCGCGTTCGCTCGCGAAGCGCGGCGAAGCGTACCTGAAGAGCACGGGCATCGGCGACACGGCCTACTTCGGTCCGGAACCCGAATTCTTCATTTTCGACTCGGTCCAGTGGAACACGGACATGTCGGGCTGCTTCGTGAAGATCAATTCGGAAGAAGCGCCGTGGTCGGCAGGCAAGGAATTCGAAGGCGGCAACACGGGCCACCGTCCGGGCACGAAGGGCGGCTACTTCCCGGTCGCACCGGTCGACACGTTCCAGGACATGCGTTCGGAAATGTGCCTGCTGCTCGAACAGCTCGGCATTCCGGTCGAAGTGCACCACCACGAAGTGGCGGGCCAGGGCCAGAACGAAATCGGCACGAAGTTCTCGACGCTGGTTCAGCGCGCCGACTGGACGCAATGGTCGAAGTACATCATCCACAACGTCGCGCACTCGTACGGCAAGACGGCGACGTTCATGCCGAAGCCGGTCGTCGGCGACAACGGTTCGGGCATGCACGTTCACCAGTCGATCTGGAAGGACGGCCAGAACCTGTTCGCGGGCAACGGCTACGCCGGCCTGTCGGAACTGGCGCTGTTCTACATCGGCGGCATCATCAAGCACGCCCGTGCACTGAATGCGATCACGAACCCGACGACGAACTCGTACAAGCGTCTGGTCCCGCACTTCGAGGCACCGGTCAAGCTCGCGTACTCGGCGCGCAACCGTTCGGCATCGATCCGTATTCCGCACGTGTCGAACCCGAAGGGCCGCCGTATCGAAACGCGCTTCCCGGATCCGATGGCGAACCCGTACCTGTGCTTCACGGCGCTGATGATGGCCGGCCTCGACGGGATCCAGAACAAGATCCATCCGGGCGAAGCAGCGGACAAGAACCTGTACGACCTGCCGCCGGAAGAAGATGCAAAGATCCCGACCGTCTGCGCGGGCCTCGACCAGGCACTCGAAGCGCTCGACAAGGATCGCGAGTTCCTGACGCGCGGCGGCGTGTTCACGGACGGCATGATCGACGCGTACCTCGCGCTGAAGGAGCAGGAGCTGGCGAAGTTCCGCATGACGACGCACCCGATCGAGTTCGAGATGTACTACTCGCTGTAATCGGCGATGGCGCTTCGATTCAGCGCCGTTTTGCCGGTTCGTTCCCGCCGCGCGGTTGGCGGCGGGGGCGGCGGAGCCTGAAAGGGGCGGCGTTCAGCCGTCCCTTTTTTGTTCCGGTGATTTTCCTTTTCTGGCCCGTTGAGGCGCGACAAGCACGCAGATGGTTCTGAAGAATCTGATCAAGGCGAAAACGGGGCAGCCCGAGCGACTGACGGACGACGAGCGGCTCGCACGCTCGGGCCTGCTGGCGGGGCTGGAAGCGCTGCCGACGGTCGTGCTCGTGCTCGACCGCAAGACGCTGCGGATCGCGTTCGCGAACCCGTCCGCGGAGGCGATGCTCGACATCTCGCGCCGGCAGCTCGCGCAGCGGCCGTGGGGCGAGATCTTTCCGAATGCGAACGAACTGGCGTCGACGATCACCGCGATCGGCGAGGAACGCTTTCACGCGACGCACCTCGATACCGTGCTCGACCGGCCCGGCCGCGAACCGCTGCACGTGCACGCGATCGTCGGCTTCCTCGAGACCGCGCCCGATTTCGTGCTCGTCGAGCTGTTCGAGAACGAACGGCAGTCGCGCACCGATCGCGAGGAGCGCATCCACGACCTGACCGCGGTCAACAAGCAGCTGATCCGCAACCTCGCGCACGAGATCAAGAATCCGCTCGGCGGCATTCGCGGCGCAGCCCAGCTGCTCGAATTCGAACTCGGCGAGCGCGAGCGCGGCGAGTTGCGCGAATACACGCAGGTGATCATCAAGGAGTCCGACCGCCTGCAGACGCTCGTCGACCGGTTGCTGGAGCCGCACCGGCATCCGCACATCGTCGGCGACGTGAACATTCATGAAGTGTGCGAACGCGTGCGCGCGGTGATGCTCGCGGAATTCCCGCGCGGGCTCACGATCGAGCGCGACTACGACGTGAGCGTGCCGGACCTGCGCGGCGACAAGGAACAACTGATCCAGGCGCTGCTCAACATCGTGCGCAACGCGGCGCAGGCGCTGCGCGAACGGATCGCGCAGGGCGACGCGAAGATCGAGCTGCGCACGCGCATCGCGCGCAAGGTGACGATCGCGAAGCGCCTGTACCGGCTGGCACTGGACTTGCACGTGATCGACAACGGGCCCGGCATCCCGGAAGACATCCGCGACCGGATCTTCTACCCGCTCGTGTCCGGGCGCGACGACGGCAGCGGCCTCGGCCTGACGCTCGCGCAGACGTTCGTGCAGCAGCACGACGGGACGATCGAGGTCGAAAGCCGGCCCGGACGTACCGAATTTCAGATCCTGCTGCCGCTCGATCATTGAGCGGCAGCATGGCGATTCACCGGATTCACCAATATCTGACCGACCTATGAAGCCGATCTGGATAGTAGACGACGACCAATCGATCCGCTGGGTGCTTGAAAAGGCGCTCGCCCGGGACAGCTTCGCGACGAAGAGCTTCGCGAACGTGCGCGACGCGCTGGCCGCGCTCGACCACGAGACGCCGCAGGTGCTCGTATCCGACATCCGGATGCCGGGCGGCTCGGGCCTCGAGTTGCTGCAGGCGATGCACGAGCGCCTGCCGGGCCTGCCCGTCATCATCATGACGGCGTTCTCCGATCTCGACAGCGCCGTCGCGGCGTTCCAGGGCGGCGCGTTCGAATATCTCGCGAAGCCGTTCGACGTCGACAAGGCGGTCGAACTGATCCGCCGCGCCGTCGAGGAAAGCCTGCGCGGCGGCGTGCCGCAGGACGAGCGCGTGGCCGAGGCGCCCGAGATGCTCGGCCAGGCGCCCGCGATGCAGGACATGTTCCGCGCGATCGGCCGCCTGTCGCACTCGGCCGCGACCGTGCTGATCACCGGCGAATCGGGCACCGGCAAGGAGCTCGTCGCGCGTGCGCTGCACCGTCACAGCCCCCGCGCGAACGGGCCGTTCATCGCGCTGAACACAGCGGCGATTCCGAAGGACCTGCTCGAATCCGAGCTGTTCGGCCATGAGCGCGGCGCGTTCACCGGCGCGCAGTCGACGCGGCAGGGCCGCTTCGAGCAGGCCGAGAACGGCACGCTGTTTCTCGACGAAATCGGCGACATGCCGTTCGACCTGCAGACGCGCCTGTTGCGCGTGTTGTCGGACGGGCAGTTCTATCGGGTCGGCGGGCACAACCCGCTGCGCGCGAACGTGCGCGTGATCGCCGCGACGCACCAGAATCTCGAATCGCGCGTGCGGCAGGGCCTGTTCCGCGAAGACCTTTACCACCGGCTCAACGTGATCCGGCTGCGGCTGCCGCCGCTGCGCGAGCGCAGCGAGGACATCGCGCTGCTCACGCGCCACTTCCTGCAGAAGAGCGCGCGCGATCTCGGCGTCGAGCCGAAACGCGTGTCCGACGAGGCGCTGGCCTACCTGACGTCGCTCGCGTTTCCCGGCAACGTGCGCCAGCTCGAGAACCTCGCGAACTGGCTGACCGTGATGGCGCCCGCGCAGACGGTCGAGATCAAGGACCTGCCGCCCGACCTCGTGCCAGCCGGCGCGCCGGTCGTCGCTGCAGGCGAAGGTGCGGGCACGCACGTCGGTGGTGGCGATACGGCACTCTCGGCACCGGTGACCGGCACGGCGCCGGTGGCGTCCGCGCCAGTCGCGGCCGCGCCGAACGGCAGCGCGCCGGCCGGCTATCCGGTGTGGGAGCATGGTTTGCGCACCGAGGTTGCACGGCTGTTGCGCGAGAATTCGGCCGACGTGATGGACGAACTCGCACGCCGCTTCGAGGCGGCCGTGATCCGCGAGGCGCTCGACTTCACGCGCGGTCGCAAGGTCGAGGCCGCGGAGCGCCTCGGCATCGGCCGCAACACGATCACGCGCAAGATCCAGGAACTCCATCTGGAGCCCTGAGCACGATTTGCGGCATGCGCGGGCATCGCGCATGCCGCGATCGGACATAATCGCGGTTTGCACGCCGTTTGCCATTCCGCCCATCCGCAATGTCCGATTCCTTCCGCTGGCCCGCCGGGGCCGACCCGTTCCGTTTCCTCGAAGCGCTCGACAGCAAGCGTGCCCGCACGTGGGTCGACGAGCAGAACGCGCGCACGCGCGCCGCGCTGCGTGACGACGATGCCTATCGCGCGCTCACGGCGCGCCTCGCGAAAGCGTACCTGCCGCGCGAACGCCCGGTGATTCCAACCCGCTGGCGCGACTGGGCCTACGACCTGTGGCAGGACGATCTCCATCCGAAGGGGCTGTGGCGCCGCACGCGCTGGGACGACTGGCGTGCGGGCCGGCCGGCGTGGGAAACGCTGCTCGACGTCGACGCGCTCGGCGCGGAGGAGGGCGAATCGTGGGTGTTCGAGCAGGACGCGATCCTGTATCCGGACGGCGATCGCGCGCTGCTGTCGCTGTCGCCGGGCGGTGCCGACGCGGTCGTCGTGCGCGAATTCGATCTCGTCGAACGTCGTTTCGTCGACGGCGGCTTCACGATCGACGAGCCGGGGCATCACACGGTCGGCTGGATCGATCGCGATACCGTCTACGTGAGCTGGGATCGCGGCGACGCGCATGCCACCGCGGCCGGCTATCCGTATGAAGCGCGGCGCTGGGTGCGCGGCACCGCGCTTGCCGATGCGCCCGTCGTCTTCAGCGGCGAACCCGACGACATCAGTGCGGGCGCGGGGTTCGATCCGATCGACAACCGCCACGTCGCGTGGCGCAGCGTCGACTTCTTCGACGCGCATGCGTACCGGCTGACCGATGCGGGCGAGTGGGCGCGCTACGACGTGCCGCCCCATGTCGAGGTCGGGTTCTGGGAAGGCTGGCTCATGCTGGAGCCGCGCCTCGACTGGGATTGCGGCGGTGTGCGCCATGCGGGCGGCTCGCTGCTGGCGATCCGCGAGCAGGCATTCCTGGCGGGGTCGCGCGAACTCACGACGCTGTTCGCGCCGCAGCCGACGACGTCCGCGTGCACGTGGACGCACACGCGCACGACGCTGATCGCGAGCTGGCTCGACGACGTGCACAACCGCACGATGCTGTGGCAACCGCGACAGGTCGACGACGGTACGTGGACATGGGATGCGCGGCCGTTCGAGTGGGCGGGCGACGCGCAGATCGACGTCGAGCCCGTCGAGGCGACGCTGAACGACGAGGTGTACGTCGACGTCGACACCTATCTCGATCCGCCCGAATGCTGGCTGGCGGATCTGGCCGACCGCGTGGACGATGCGTCGTCGCGCCGCGTGCTGCTCGACCGGCCGCCGGTGCAGTTCGACGCGACGGGGCTCGTCGTGCGCCGTGCGAGCGCGCGCTCGCAAGATGGCACGATGGTGCCGTACACGCTGATCGGGCCGCGCGATGCACTCGATCCGGCCGAAGGCACCGCGCGCGTCGCGCGGCCGTGTTTGCTGTCGGGCTACGGCGGTTTTGCGATCCCGAACCTGCCGGGCTACAGCGACGCGTTCGGCATCGGATGGCTCGAGCGCGGCGGCGTGATGGCGTTCGCGCACATCCGCGGCGGCGGCGAGTTCGGGCCGCGCTGGCACGTCGACGCGCAGCGCGAACACCGCCAGCGCTCGTTCGACGATTTCATCGCGGTGGCCGAGGATCTGGCCGCGACCGGCGTGACGAGCGCCGCTCAGCTCGGCGTCGAGGGCGGCAGCAACGGCGGGCTGCTGGTTGCCGCGTGCATGGTGCAGCGGCCGGAGCTGTTCGGCGCGGTGCTCTGTCGCGTGCCGCTGCTCGACATGCGGCGTTATCCGAAGCTGCACGCGGGCGCCGCGTGGCTCGACGAATACGGCGACCCGGAGGATCCGCACGAAGGTGCGGCGCTGGCCGCGTATTCGCCGTATCACCGCGTGCGCGAGGGCGTCGCGTATCCGCCGTTACTGCTGACGACGTCGACGCGCGACGACCGCGTGCATCCCGCGCATGCGCGCAAGATGGCCGCGCGCATGCATGCGCTCGGTCATGAACGGGTGTGGTATTGGGAGAACACCGACGGCGGCCACGGCAGTGCCGACGATCTGGAACGCGCGGAAGCCGACGCGGCGGAATTCGGGTTCCTGTGGGCCCATCTCGGGCCGGCGCCCGCGCGGCGCTGAACGCGCGCGGGCGGCCCCCGGTCAGCCGACGACCGCGACCACGGGCGTGTGGTCGGACGGCTGTTCCCACGTGCGCGGCGTGCGATCGACCTCGCACGACGTGCAGGTTTGCGCGAGCGCCGGCGACAGCAGCACGTGGTCGATGCGCAGCCCCGCGTTGCGGCGGAACGCCATCATCCGGTAGTCCCACCACGTGAAGGTCTTCTCCGGCTGTTCGAAGCGGCGGAACGCATCGACGAAGCCGAGTTCGATCAGTTGCGCGAAGTGGGCGCGCTCCTGCGGCGACACGAGGTTCTGGCCTTCCCATTTCGCGGGGTCGTGCACGTCGCGGTCTTCCGGCGCGATGTTGTAGTCGCCGAGCAGCGCGAGCTTCGGGTAGCGCTGCAGCTCGGTGCGCAGCCACGCCTGCAGCGCGTCGAGCCATTGCATCTTGTAGACGAACTTGTCCGAGTCGGGCGCCTGGCCGTTCGGGAAATACGCGGACACGATGCGCACGCCGTCGACCGTCGCGGCGATCACGCGCTGCTGGGGATCGTCGAAGCCCGGAATGTTGCGCACGATGTCCGATTCGTCGACGGACAGCGTATCGCGCGCGAGGATCGCGACGCCGTTGTAGGTCTTCTGGCCCGTGAACCAGCTGCGGTAGCCGGCGGCTTCAAGATCGGCGCGCGGGAATTTCTCGTCCGGCAGCTTCAGTTCCTGCAGGCACAGCACGTCGGTGCCGCTTTGCGCGAGCCAGTCGAGTACGTGCTGCTTGCGGACGTTGAGCGAGTTGACGTTCCAGGTGGCGATTTTCATGAACGGGAGTGTGCGTGCGGGGTAAATGCGAAGGCCGCCATCTTACCGCGAGCACGCGATGCGAACGCGCCCGTCGTGCGGGGCGGGGCGGTGCGTCGCACCGCCATCACGGGGAATCGGGAAGAAATTGTGACAAAAGTATTGACGTGAGTACTTCCTCACCCTATAATTTATTTCTCTGACGCGGGGTGGAGCAGTCTGGCAGCTCGTCGGGCTCATAACCCGAAGGTCGTAGGTTCAAATCCTACCCCCGCAACCAAGCACACCAGACGATGTGCAGCGCAAGTGACCGATGCGCGCTTCGTCGACAGGAACCCGGCCCCGTGCCGGGTTTTTTGTTTTCTGCGCGCGGCGCCGCTATTGCGCCGCCCACTCGACCGCCGCCTTCGCATGCAGCGCGGTCGTATCGAACACCGGCAGCGGCGAGTCATCCGCGCCGATCAGCAGCGTGATTTCCGTGCAGCCGAGGATCACCGCCTGGGCGCCGCGTGTCGCCAGTTCCTCGATGATCGTCACGTACGTCGCGCGCGATTGCGGCGCGATGATGCCGTGGCACAGCTCGTCGTAGATGATCCGGTGCACGTCGTCGCGCCCGCGTTCGTCCGGCACGAGTACCTCCATGCCGAACCTGTCGCGCAATCGCTCCGCGTAGAACGGCAACTCCATCGTGTAGCGCGTGCCCAGCAGCGCGACGCGCTCGATGCCCGCATCGCGCAGCGCGGCGCCGGTCGGGTCGGCGATGTGCAGGAACGGCAGCGTCACCGCGGCTTCGATCGCGGCGTGGACGCGATGCATCGTATTGGTCGTCAGCACGACGAGATCGGCGCCGGCCGCTTCGAGCTGCCGCGCGGCGCCGGCCATCCGCTCGCCGAGCGCGGCCCAGTCGTGCGTGCGCTGCAGCGCTTCGATCTCCGCGAAATCGACCGTGACCAGCACGCTTTTCGCGTTGTGATGCCCGCCGTGCAGCGCCTTCGAATGGCGATTGATCATCCGGTAGTACTCGGCCGACGATTCCCAGCTCATCCCGCCGATCAGTCCGATCGTCTTCATTCGTTACCTTTGCGTTTCGTGTATTGCGGCAGACGAGTATAGGCGCCGCTGCCCGCGCCGGCCGGTACGATCCGTGCAAAGCGGGCCGGTACGGCACAGCCGGGCGCGACCGCACGCGACAGTTGAAACCGGCACTGTGTTTTTGTACAGTATCGGCACCGTGAACCCGACCATCATTCCGCCTGCCGATCCGCACGCGCCACCACCGGGTGACGTGCTGCCGCGCATGCGCAAGATCATTCATTGCGATTGCGACTGCTTCTACGCGTCGGTCGAGATGCGCGACGACCCGTCGCTGCGCAACCGGCCGCTCGCGGTCGGCGGCCGGCCCGACCAGCGCGGCGTGATCGCGACCTGCAACTACGAGGCGCGGCGCTACGGCGTGCATTCGGCGATGTCGTCGGCGCTGGCGATGCGCAAGTGTCCGGACCTGCTGATCCTGCCGTCCGCGATGGACAAGTACCGCGCGGCATCGCGGCAGATCATGGCGATCTATCGCGACTACACGCCCGACGTCGAGCCGCTGTCGCTCGACGAGGCGTACCTCGACGTCAGCGGGTCGGAGCGATGCCAGGGCAGTGCGACGCTGATTGCGCGGGAGATCCGCCAGCGCGTGCACGATACGGTCGGCGTGACCGTGTCGGCCGGTGTCGCGCCGAACAAGTTCATCGCGAAGATCGCGTCCGACTGGAACAAGCCCGACGGGCTGTTCGTCGTGCGGCCGCACGAGATCGACGCGTTCGTCGCGGCGCTGCCGGTGCGCAAGCTGCACGGCGTCGGCAAGGTGACGGCCTCGCGGCTCGACCGGCTCGGCATCCAGACCTGCGCGCAATTGCGCGACTGGCCGCTGATCGACCTGCACCGCGAATTCGGCGCGTTCGGGCGGCGGCTGTACGAATTGTCGCGCGGGATCGACGAGCGGCCGGTGCAGGCCGACCAGGAGCGCAAGTCGGTCAGCGTCGAGACGACCTACGTCACCGATCTGACGACGCTCGAGCAGTGCGCGGAAGAAATCCGCCGGCTCGTCGTGCAGCTCGACGCGCGTATCGCGCGGGCGGGCGCCGCACGGTCGATCCGCAAGCTGTACGTGAAGATCCGCTTCGCCGATTTCCAGCGGACGACGGTCGAGTGCGTGGCCGACGCGACGCATGCGGATACGGCCGTCACGCTGCTCGCGAAGGGGCTGCAACGGCGTGCGCAGGCGGTGCGGCTGCTCGGCGTCGGCGTGCGCATCGACGAGGATACCGCCGAGCGCCACGGGCAGTTCTCGCTGTTCGACGACGAAACCGGACACGCCGGCGACGCAGCCGACGAACCCCCGGCACCATGAAAAAAAGGCACCGCCGCGGCGGTGCCTTTCGATGCAGCTGGACGAGCCGGACAGCGGGCGCTCAGTGCGCGGGTGCGGCCATCCCGTTGTGGCGCAGCAGCGCATCGATCTGCGGCTCGCGGCCGCGAAACGCCTTGAACGAGTCCATCGCCGGACGGCTGCCGCCGACCTCGAGGATTTCGCGCCGATAGCGCGTGCCGGTCGCCGCGTCGAGCACGCTGCCGCTCGCGGCGGCCGCTTCCTCGAACGCCGCGTACGCATCGGCCGACAGCACCTCGGCCCACTTGTAGCTGTAGTAGCCGGCCGCGTAGCCGCCCGCGAAGATGTGGCTGAACGTGTTCGGCCAGCGCGAGAACGCGGCTTGTGGGATCACGTGATAGCGTTCGTTGATCTCGCGCGCGAATGCGGTCACGCCGGTGGCGCCTGCCGGGTCGAAGTCGACGTGCAGCAGCATGTCGAACATCGAGAACACGATCTGGCGCAGCGTGCCGAGCCCGCTCTGGAAGTTCTTCGCGGCGATCATCTTGTCGAACAGCTCGCGCGGCAGCGCGGCGCCCGTATCGACATGCGACGACATCGACGACAGCACGTCCCATTCCCAGCAGAAGTTTTCCATGAACTGCGACGGCAGCTCGACGGCATCCCATTCGACGCCGTTGATGCCCGACACGCCGAGCTCGTCGACGCGCGTGAGCATGTGGTGCAGCCCGTGACCGAATTCATGGAACAGCGTGATGACTTCGTCGTGCGTGAAGCATGCGGGCTTGCCGCCGACCGGTGCCGAGAAGTTGCAGGTCAGGTACGCGACCGGCGTCTGCACGGTGCTGCCGCGCTTCGCGCGCGACCGCGCGTCGTCCATCCACGCACCGCCGCGCTTGCCTTCGCGCGCGTACAGGTCGAGATAGAACTGCGCGACGAGCGAGCCGTCGCGGTTCTCGACGCGGAAGAAGCGCACGTCCTTGTGCCACACCGGCGCATCGTCCGGCTTGATCTGGACGCCGAACAGCGTCTCGGTGACGGTGAACAGCCCCTTCAGCGCGGCCGGCTCCGGGAAGTACTGCTTGACCTCGTTTTCCGAGAACGCGTAGCGCTGCTGGCGCAGCTTCTCGGCCGCGTATGCGACGTCCCACGGCGCGAGTTCGGCGAGGCCGAGTTCCTTCGCGGCGAACGTGCGCAGCTCGTCCCAGTCCTTGTCCGCGTGCGGGCGTGCGCGCGTTGCGAGATCCTCGAGGAACGCGATCACCTGCTGCGGCGATTCGGCCATCTTCGGCGCGAGCGACACTTCGGCGAAGTTGCGGTAGCCGAGCATCTGCGCCTCTTCGCGGCGCAGCTTCAGCGCATCGGCGACGATCGCCGTGTTGTCCCATTCGGCCTTGCCGTCGCCGTACTGCGGCCCGAGTTCCGACGCGCGCGTCGCATAGGCGCGGTAGAGCGTCTCGCGCAGTGCGCGGTTGTCTGCGTATTGCAGCACCGGGAAGTACGACGGGAAGTGCAGCGTGAATTTCCAGCCTTCCTTGCCGTCCTTCTGCGCGGCTTCGCGGGCGGCCTCGATCGCGTCGCCGGGCAGGCCGGCCAGTTCGGCGTCGTCCTGCACGATGTACGCGTACGCGTTGGTCGCGTCGAGCACGTGATCGGAGAAGGCCTTCGACAGCGCGGCCTGCTGTTCCTGCAGTTCGGCGAAGCGCGGCTTCTGGTCCTCGGGCAGCTCGGCGCCCGACAGGCGGAAATCGCGCAGCGCGTTGTCGAGGATCTTTTTGCGTTCGGTGGACAGCGTTGCGTATTCGGCACTCGCGGCGATTGCCTTGTACTTCTCGTACAGCGCGAGGTTCTGGCCGACGCTCGACCAGAATTCGGTCACGCGCGGCAGGTTTTCGCCGTAGGCGGCCCGCAGTTCGGGGGTATCGGCGACCGCGTTCAGGTGGCCCACGATACCCCACGCGCGACCGAGCGGCTCCGTCGCGTGCTCGACCGTCTCGACGACATCCGCCCAGGTTGCCGGCGTCGCGGCGGCGCTTGCGGTCTCGACCGCGCGGCTGGCGGCATCGAGCAACGTGTCGAGCGCGGGCGTCACGTGTTCCGGGCGGATCTCGCCGAAGCGGGGCAGGCCCGAGAAGTCGAGAAGCGGGTTGGTGTTGGCGCTGGCGGACATAAGACTCCCTGTCTGTTGCCGGATGAACCGGAGTGAAAAGGGTAAGGCGCGCACGACAGCGCGGCGCCCGATATCGACATTATTGGGGCGCATCGCGCGCTTTCCAATCGTTAGTTTCTAACGACGCGATTGGCGCGGGGTCGAATGCGGGATGGGGTGGCCGGCCAGGTGCGGCCGGCGAGGCGCCGGCGCGCGGAACCGCACGCCGGCTGAACGGGCAGGGTCAGGCTGCTGCGTCGGCCGCGCGCTCGGCGGCCTCGATCGTGTTGATCAGCAGCATCGTGATGGTCATCGGGCCGACGCCGCCCGGCACCGGCGTGATGTAGCCGGCCACTTCCTTCACGCCCGCGAAGTCGACGTCGCCGCACAGCTTGCCCGCATCGTCGCGGTTCATGCCGACGTCGATCACCGTCGCGCCGGGCTTGACCATGTCGGCGGTCAGGATGTTGCGCTTGCCGACCGCGGCGACCACGACATCGGCCTGCCGCGTATGCGCGGCGAGGTCGCGCGTCTTGCTGTGGCAGATCGTCACGGTCGCGCCGGCGTCGAGCAACATCATCGCCATCGGCTTGCCGACGATGTTCGAGCGGCCGATCACGACCGCGTTCGCACCCTGCAGCGGGATGCCGTGCGCCTCGAACATCTTCATCACGCCGTACGGCGTGCACGGCCGGAACAGCGGCTTGCCGGTCATCAGCGCGCCGGCGTTCGCGATGTGGAAGCCGTCGACGTCCTTCTCCGGCGCGATCGCCTCGATCACCTTGTGGCTGTCGATGTGCGCGGGCAGCGGCAGCTGGACGAGGATGCCGTGGATCTTCGGGTCGCGGTTCAGCTCGTCGATGCGCGCGAGCAGGTCGGCTTCCGACAGCGTGGCCGGGTACGCATCCTTCAGCGAGAAGAAGCCGTTGTCCTCGCACGCCTTGATCTTGTTGCGCACATAGACTTCGCTCGCCGGGTTGGCGCCGACGAGGATCACCGCTAGACCGGGCTGGTGGCCGCGTGCGGTCAGGGCGGCGGCGCGTTCGGCGGCCTGCGCGCGCAAGGTCTTCGAGAGGGCGTTGCCGTCGATGAGGAGGGCTGTCATGGTGGTGGTCCTGCCGGGAAGTTGGAATGCGGGCGTGCGGCACGCGAAGCGCCGCAGCAAAGCACGCAATTATACCGGTCGCCTGCCGTCGTCCGACAGTGAATACAAGGAAAGCGTCATGGCGCCGGTGCCGGCGCTCCGGGAGGAAGCGCCGGGCCATGCCGCGCGAGTGGGCCGCATCGCGCGGCGCGGTAGCCGATGGTGCGGCCGGCCGGGCAGGGCTACCCGGAGCCGCACGCGACGCTCAGGCCTGCTTCTTCGACAGCGCGAGGCGCAGCAGGTCGGCCACCGTATTGACGTTGAGCTTTTCCATGATGTTCGCGCGGTGCGCTTCGACCGTCTTGATGCTGATGCCGAGATCGTCGGCGATCTGCTTGTTCAGGCGGCCCGCGATGATCCGTTCGAGCACCTGCTGCTCGCGCGCGGTCAGCTTCGACAGGCGTTCGCTCGCGGCACGCTGCTCCTGGACGCTCTTGCTTTCGCTTCGGGCCTTGTCGAGCATCCGCTCGACGAGCTTGCGCAGCTCGGCTTCGTCGAACGGTTTCTCGATAAAGTCCATCGCACCCTTTTTCATCGTCGACACGGCCATCGGCACGTCGCCGTGACCCGTGACGAAGATGATCGGCAGCGCGGCATTGTCGGCGATCAGGCGTTCCTGCAGCTCGAGACCGCTCATGCCCGACATCCGCACGTCGAGGATCAGGCACGCGATCTGGCCGGCCTGTTGCGCCGGCTGGTACGCATCGAGGAACTGCTCGGCGCTCGAGAAGCATTGCACGCGATAGCCGTTCGCCTCCAGCAGCCAGCGCAGCGAGTCCCGTACGGCCTCGTCGTCGTCGACGACGAAGACGGTTTCCTGAGTGGTGGTGACAGGGCTATTCATAGTTCTCCCGTAACGGTATGTGATGCCGATGCCTCGCGCCCCCCTTGGCCGAGATCAGCGGGTTCCCCAATGGGCAGGCTGCAGTGGAACGTCGCGCCGGAAATGCGGCCATCCGGCTCGACGTTGTTGACCACCCACAGACGCCCCCGATGCGATTCGATGATCGAACGGCAGATGTTCAGCCCCATGCCCATGCCATCGGACTTGGTGCTGTAAAACGGTTCGAACAGGCGCTCGGCGGTCGCTTCGTCGACGCCCGGGCCCTGGTCGATCACGCGGATGTCGACGAATCCCGCCTCGATGTCGGCGATGACGCGGATCACGCCGTCCGCCGACGCCGGCTTCACGTCGGCCATCGCCTCGGCCGCGTTCTTCATCAGGTTCACGAGCACCTGCTCGATCAGCACGGGGTCGACATAAATAATAGGCATTCTTGCGAGGATTTCCGTGACGATCCGGATCCTGCGCTTCCTGGCCTCGATTTCAGCGAGCCCGACCGCGTCGGCGACGATGTCCGCGACCCGGGCCGGCTGGCGCTTCGGCTCGCTGCGCTTCACGAATTCGCGGATCCGCTTGACGATCATCCCGGCGCGCAGCGCCTGCTGCGCAGTCTTTTCCAGCGCGGGCTGCAGCGTCTCGGGCGTGCCGCGGCCGCTCTTGACGAGCGCGAGCGTGCCCGAGCAGTAGTTGTTGATCGCGGCGAGCGGCTGGTTCAATTCGTGAGCAATCGACGACGCCATTTCACCCATCGTCATCAATCGGCTCGTGAACTGCAGCTTCTCTTCCTGCTGGTGCGCGAGCTCCTGCGCCTTCTTGCGGGTCGTGATGTCGGTCGCGATCTGCATCTGCGCGAGGTGGCCGTCCACCCACTGGATGTACTGGCGGCGCACCTCGAACCACTTCTGGATGCTCTCGACGTACACCTCCTGCGCATCGGCCGTGCTGCTCGTCAGCGCGGCGGCCGGCAGGCCCGCGAACGCGTCGACCATGTCGATCGAGTCGGACGATGCCTGCGCGCGGTCGAAGCCGCCGCCCGACAGCTCGAGATGGCCGTCCGGGCGAATGCCGAACAGGTGGCGGTAGTAGCGGTTCGCGAACAGCAGCTCGGCTTCGTCGGCGGCCAGCACCGACACCGCGGCGTCGAGGCTTTCGAGCACCGTCGTGAAGCGCTCGTGCGCGGCCGCGAGTTCCTCGCGCGCGCGCTTCGGCTCGGTGATGTCGGTCATCGACGACATCCAGCCGGTCTGGCGGCCCGAACTGTCGATCAGCGGGGACACGTACAGGCGCGCATGGAACAGCGTGCCGTTCTTGCGCCGCACGCGCAGCTCGAAGCCCGAGCTCGGCGCCTTGCCGCGCAGCGTCATGTCGAGCTGGCGCTGCATTTCCGGGTAAGCGTCGCGCGGCCAGTACGGGAACGGCGCGACCTTGCCGACGAGGTCGGTTTCGTCCCAGCCCGTCATCCGGCAGAACGCGGGGTTCACGTGCGTGATGCGGCCGTGCATGTCGAGCACGCGCATGCCGATCAGCACCGAATTCTCCATCGCGCGGCGGAAGAACGCCTCCGCGTACAGCGCCTGCTGCGCCTCGAAGCGCTGGCGCGTGTGCTTCCACAGGCTCCAGAGGCTCCACAGCACGAAGCACGACAGGCCCGCCACGAGCCACACGAGCGTGTTGTTGGTGAGGTTCGTGAGCTGCGGGAATGCGTACACGCGCACGGTCAGCCCCTGGCCGGGCGGATCGAGCGGCAGGTCGTAGTGCGAGTCGCGCGGCAGGCGCGGGCGCGTCGACGTGGACGACAGCTCGCGGTTGTTCGCGTCGGTGATCGAGATCTTGTACTTCGACGACAGTTCCTGCGGAATGTCGTGCTTCAGGATGCCTTCGACCGAGAACACCGCGGCGATCGAGCCGAGGTACTCGCGGTCGCCGCGCATGACGGGTGTCTGCAGCGTGATGAAGCCGTTGCCGAAGTCGTCGTAGATCAGCGGCGAATAGGCCTGGCGCCGCGTGCTGCGCGCCTCGTCGTACGCGCCGCGCACGGCGTCCTGCATCTGCGCTTCGCCGGGCTTCGCGAGCCGCTGGCCGAGCAGCGGCGGATGCACGGTCGGCCAGCGCTGTACGCCGGGCGATGTGTACCAGTTCAGGTAGAGGATTTCCGGGTGCGTCTGCATCACGTCCGCGACGGCCATCTGGAACGCGTTCTGGTCGAGACGGCCGGACGCGAGGTCGCGCGATACTGCCTGGAGCTGTTCCTGCGCGCCCGTCATCGACAGGCGGATCTGCTGCTGCGCCCACGCGACGTTCCGGAAGAGGGTGTCTTCCTGCTGCTGCTGTTCGCGGCGGTTGAGGCTCCACAGGATGAGGCTCATCACCACCAGGAACACGAGGATCGACAGCAGTGGCGTCAGCAAATAGGAATTGGACCACCACGGTCCGTGGTGCCAACGGGACGGCTGCGACTCCGCCGGCGGGCCCGACGGTCGCGCCGAGCGTGCGAAAAGCCGATCGGTCAACATGGCAGGATTGTAGCGCAGCGCAATACATGGAAAACCTATACCGGATATGTTGAACGGAAACGGATTTGTTCCGCCGGGACGCGCCGGAGAGCCCCGAAATATGGGTGCAGCGCAGCAATATTTCGTATTGCGAGAAAAGATCTCACAATTCGAAAATTTTGTTGCGCAGGCCCGCGCACGCTCATTACAATCCGCTGGAGCTTGCCCGCAGCCGGTCGCGTCGCGTCGTCTGCACGAGAGCGATCCTCACATTCCAGGACCCAGGAGACGAGAATGTCCGCTGTACCGAACGAAGTGATGAAATATGTCGCCGCCGAACGTGACGACGACCCGCAAGAAACCGTCGAGTGGCTGGAGTCGCTCGATGGCGTGATCTCCTCCGTGGGCACCGGCCGCGCGCATTACCTGATCGAAAAGCAGATCGAGTTCGCCCGCATGCACGGCGAACACCTGCCGTTCTCCGCCAATACCCCGTACATCAACACGATCCCGGTCGAAGCCCAGGCGAAGATCCCGGGCGACCAGGACATCGAGCACCGCATCCGTTCGTACACGCGCTGGAACGCGCTGGCGATGGTGCTGCGTGCCGGCAAGGACACGAACGTCGGCGGCCACATCGCGTCGTTCGCGTCGGCCGCGACGCTCTATGACGTCGGCTACAACCACTTCTGGCACGCAGCGTCCGAGCAGCACGGCGGCGATCTCGTGTTCGTGCAGGGCCACTCGTCGCCGGGCGTGTACTCGCGCGCATTCCTGCTCGGCCGCCTGAAGGAAGAGCAGCTCGACAACTTCCGCCAGGAAGTCGACGGCAACGGCATTTCGTCGTACCCGCACCCGTGGCTGATGCCGGACTTCTGGCAGTTCCCGACCGTGTCGATGGGTCTCGGCCCGATCATGGCGATCTACCAGGCACGTTTCATGAAGTATCTGGAAGCGCGCGGCATCGCGAAGACGGAAGGCCGCAAGGTGTGGGCATTCCTCGGCGACGGCGAGACGGACGAGCCGGAATCGCTCGGCGCGATCGGGATGGCGAGCCGCGAAAAGCTCGACAACCTCGTGTTCGTGATCAACTGCAACCTGCAGCGTCTCGACGGCCCGGTGCGCGGCAACGGCAAGATCATCCAGGAACTGGAATCGGAATTCCGCGGTGCCGGCTGGAACGTGATCAAGGTCATCTGGGGCAGCCGCTGGGATGCGCTGTTCGCACGCGACAAGACGGGCGCGCTGATGCGCCGCATGATGGAAGTCGTCGACGGCGAGTACCAGACGTACAAGTCGGAGTCGGGCGCGTTCGTGCGCGAGCACTTCTTCAACACGCCTGAACTGAAGGCGCTCGTCGCCGACTGGTCCGACGACGACATCTGGGCGCTGAACCGCGGCGGCCACGATCCGCACAAGATCTACGCGGCTTTCCACGAAGCCACGAACACGAAGGGTGCGCCGACCGTCATTCTCGCGAAGACCATCAAGGGCTACGGGATGGGCGAGTCGGGCCAGGCGATGAACATCACGCACCAGCAGAAGAAGCTGCCGGTCGAGCAACTGAAGAAGTTCCGTGACCAGTTCCGCCTGCCGATCACCGACGAGCAGATCGCCGACGTGCCGTACCTGAAGTTCGAGGAAGGCTCGAAGGAACTCGAATACATGCGCAAGCAGCGCATGGATCTCGGCGGCTACCTGCCGCATCGCCGCGAGAAGGCGACGTCGCTGCCGGTGCCGGCGCTCGACGCGTTCGAACCGCTGCTGAAGGGCACGGGCGAGGGCCGCGAGATCTCGACGACGATGGCGTTCGTGCGGATCCTGAACATCCTGCTGAAGGACAAGGCGCTCGGCAAGCGCGTCGTGCCGATCGTCCCGGACGAATCGCGTACGTTCGGCATGGAAGGCCTGTTCCGCCAGATCGGTATCTGGAACCAGGAAGGCCAGAAGTACGTGCCGGAAGATTCCGACCAGCTGATGTTCTACAAGGAATCGCAGACCGGCCAGATCCTGCAGGAAGGCATCAACGAAGCGGGCGGCATGTGCGACTGGATCGCGGCGGCGACGTCGTATTCGACGCACGGCGAGATCATGGTGCCGTTCTACATCTTCTATTCGATGTTCGGCTTCCAGCGGATCGGCGACCTGGCATGGGCCGCGGGCGACATGCGTTCGCGCGGCTTCCTGCTCGGCGGTACCGCGGGCCGCACGACGCTGAACGGCGAAGGCCTGCAGCACGAAGACGGCCACTCGCTGCTGTGGGCGGCATCGGTGCCGAACTGCGTGAGCTACGACCCGACCTTCGGCTACGAACTCGCGGTGATCGTCCAGGACGGCCTGCGCCGCATGGTGCAGGACCAGGAAGACGTGTACTACTACATCACGGTGATGAACGAGAACTACGAGCACCCGGCGATTCCGCAGGGCGAGCACGTGGCGGCCGACATCATCAAGGGCATGTACGCGTTCAGGAAGGCCGACGCCGACAAGAAGGCGCCGCGCGTCCAGCTGCTCGGCGCGGGCACGATCTTCAACGAAGTGATCGCTGCCGCCGACCTGCTGAAGAACGACTGGGGCGTCGCCGCCGACCTGTGGAGCGTGCCGAGCTTCACCGAGCTGGCGCGTGAAGGCCATCAGGTCGAGCGCTGGAACCTGCTCCATCCGACCGAGGAGCGTCGCCTGTCGCACGTGCAGAAGTGCCTGAAGGACACGCAGGGCCCGGTCATCGCGTCGACCGACTACGTCCGCGCGCTGGTCGACCAGATCCGCGGCCAGATCGATCGCCGCTTCGTCGTGCTGGGCACCGACGGTTTCGGCCGCTCGGATACCCGCGAGAAGCTGCGTCACTTCTTCGAAGTCGACCGTCACTGGGTCACCGTCGCCGCGCTCAACGCGCTGGCCGACGAAGGCACGATCGAGCGCAAGGTGGTCGCGGACGCGATCGCCAAGTACAACCTCGATCCGTCGAAGCCCAACCCGATGACCGTTTAACGCACACGCCGTGTGATGCCGCGCGCCGCTTCCGCGAGAAGCGCGCGCAGCCATGGAGACAGAAACAGATGAGTCAAGCGATCGAAGTGAAGGTGCCGGATATCGGCGATTACAAGGACGTGCCGGTGATCGAGATCGGCGTGAAGGTCGGCGACACGGTCGAGCCGGAGCAGTCGCTCGTCACGCTCGAGTCGGACAAGGCGACGATGGACGTGCCGAGCCCGGTAGGCGGCGTCGTGAAGGAAATCAAGGTCAAGGTGGGCGATTCCGTGTCGGAAGGCTCGCTGATCATCCTGCTCGAAGCCGCAGGTGCAGCGGCTGCCGCACCGCAGGCGAGCGCACCGGCGCCCGCCGCTGCAGCGCCGGCGCCAGCACCGGCAGCACCCGCACCGGCACCCGCGAAGGCCGCACCGGCCGCTGCTGCGCCGGCTCCGGCCGCGGCATCGTCGGGCGAATACCGCGCCAGCCACGCATCGCCGTCGGTACGCAAGTTCGCACGCGAACTCGGCGTCGAAGTCGCGCGCGTGCAGGGCTCGGGTCCGAAGGGCCGCATCACGAAGGAAGACGTCACGGGCTTCGTGAAGGGCGTGATGACCGGCCAGCGCGCGGCACCGGGCGCGGCAGCCGCGCCGGCAGGCGGCGGCGAACTGAACCTGCTGCCGTGGCCGAAGGTCGACTTCTCGAAGTTCGGCCCGTTCGAGGCGAAGCCGCTGTCGCGCATCAAGAAGATCTCGGGCGCGAACCTGCATCGCAACTGGGTGATGATCCCGCACGTCACGAACAACGACGAAGCGGACATCACCGAGCTCGAAGCGCTGCGCGTGCAGCTGAACAAGGAGCACGAAAAGGCGGGCGTGAAGTTCACGATGCTCGCGTTCGTGATCAAGGCGGTCGTCGCCGCGCTGAAGAAATTCCCGACCTTCAACGCGAGCCTCGACGGCGACAACCTGGTGTTCAAGCAGTACTACCACATCGGTTTTGCCGCGGACACGCCGAACGGCCTCGTCGTGCCGGTGATCCGCGATGCGGACAAGAAGGGGCTCGTCGATATCGCGAAGGAAATGGCCGAGCTGTCGAAGGCCGCACGCGACGGCAAGCTGAAGCCGGACCAGATGCAGGGCGGTTGCTTCTCGATCTCGTCGCTCGGCGGGATCGGCGGCACCCACTTCACGCCGATCATCAATGCGCCGGAAGTCGCGATCCTCGGGTTGTCGCGCGGCCAGATGAAGCCGGTGTGGGACGGCAAGCAGTTCGTGCCGCGTCTGACGCTGCCGCTGTCGCTGTCGTATGACCATCGCGTGATCGATGGCGCGGAAGCCGCGCGGTTCAATGCGTATCTCGGCGCGTTGCTCGCGGATTTCCGTCGCATCATTCTTTGATGAGCGGGGTGGGGCTCGCGGGGGCGTGGTTTTTGGTTGGTTCTCCACGCTCTTGTCGTTGAACCTGTTGCGCTAACGGTCTATTAGCGTCGCCCCTGCGCGGGGCGGCGGTCACTTTTCTTTGTCTTCCAAAGAAAAGTAACCAAAAGAAAGGCGCGTCCTTGGGCGGACGGCAAAGGTGGTCCTGCCCAGCGTCGCGTTCTCTTGTCAGGCCGTAGTCGCAATAGTGGGTTCTTCCGCGGGTTTCTCCCCCTCTGTCTGCAGCTAATCAAGAAGGGGACAGTCATGAGTCTCATCGAAGTCAAGGTTCCGGATATCGGCGATTTCAGCGGCGTCGATGTCATCGAAGTCAACGTGAAACCCGGCGACGTGATCGAAAAAGAGCAGACGCTCATCACGCTCGAATCCGACAAAGCCTCCATGGAAGTGCCCAGCGACGTCGCCGGCACCGTCAAGGAAGTCAAGGTCAAGGCCGGCGAGAAAGTCTCGCAAGGCACCGTCATCGCCATCGTCGAAGCATCCGCAGGCGCCGCCGCGCCCGCGAAAGCACCCGAACCGGCCAAGCCCGCAGCGGCTGCTCCGGCACCGGCCGCCCCGGCGCCCGCGCCGCAAGCCGGCAGCTACAGCGGTGCCGCCGACATCGAATGCGACATGCTCGTGCTCGGCGCCGGCCCCGGCGGCTACTCGGCCGCGTTCCGCGCAGCCGACCTCGGCATGAAGACCGTGCTCGTCGAACGCTACGCGACGCTCGGCGGCGTGTGCCTGAACGTCGGCTGCATCCCGTCGAAAGCACTGCTGCATACGTCGCTCGTCGTCGAGGAAGCCGCGGCGCTCGCGTCGCACGGCATCACGTTCGGCAAGCCGGAAGTCGATCTCGACAAGCTGCGCGACTTCAAGGGCGGCGTCGTCAAGAAACTGACGACGGGCCTCGCCGGCATGGCCAAGGCGCGCAAGGTCGAAGTGGTCACGGGCGTCGGCGCATTCGTCGATCCGTTCCACATGGAAGTGCAGGGCGAAAACGGCAAGAAGGTCGTCAAGTTCAAGCAGGCGATCATCGCCGCGGGCTCGCAGGCCGTGAAGCTGCCGTTCATGCCGGAAGACCCGCGCGTCGTCGATTCGACCGGGGCACTCGAACTGCGCCAGCTGCCGAAGCGCATGCTCGTGATCGGCGGCGGCATCATCGGCCTCGAAATGGCGACGGTGTACTCGACGCTCGGCGCCGAGATCGACGTCGTCGAAATGATGGACGGCCTGATGATGGGCGCGGACCGCGATCTCGTGAAGGTCTGGGAAAAGTACAACGCGAAGCGCTTCGGCAACGTGATGCTGAAGACCAAGACGGTCGGCGCGGAAGCGAAGGAAGACGGCATCTACGTGAAGTTCGAGGGCGAGAAGGCGCCTGCGGAAGCGCAGCGCTACGACCTCGTGCTCGTCGCGGTGGGCCGCAGCCCGAACGGCAAGAAGATCGGCGCCGACAAGGCAGGCGTCGCCGTCACGGATCGCGGCTTCATCGACGTCGACAAGCAGATGCGCACGAACGTCCCGCACATCTTCGCGATCGGCGACATCGTCGGCCAGCCGATGCTCGCGCACAAGGCCGTGCATGAAGGCCACGTCGCAGCGGAAGCCGCGCACGGCGAGAAGGCGTACTTCGACGCGCTGCAGATCCCGTCGGTGGCGTACACCGATCCGGAAGTGGCGTGGGCCGGCAAGACGGAAGACCAGTGCAAGGCCGAAGGCATCAAGTACGGCAAGGCCGTGTTCCCGTGGGCCGCATCGGGCCGCGCGATCGCGAACGGCCGCGACGAAGGCTTCACGAAGCTGATCTTCGACGAGGAAACCCATCGGGTGATCGGCGGCGCGATCGTCGGCCTGAACGCGGGCGACCTGATCAGCGAAGTGTGCCTCGCCGTCGAGATGGGCGCGGACGCGGAAGACATCGGCAAGACGATCCATCCGCACCCGACGCTCGGCGAATCGGTCGGCATGGCCGCCGAACTGTACGAAGGCGTGTGCACGGACCTGCCGCCGCAGCGCAAGAAGTAACGCGAGCGGAGCCGGCATGTTGCCGGCCACAAAAAACGCCGCCTCCCGGGCAATCCGGGCGGCGGCGTTTTCTTTTGCTGGCGGCCGATGCTCAAACGACCGTTCGGGCAAGGCAGGCGGCTTGGCGATTCCGGCGTGGTGCGGCGCCAGAAACGAAAAAGCCGCGCTGTGCGCGGCTCTTTCAGGAGCAGGGGACGCTTACGCGGCCGGCTTGCTCGAACGACGTGCGGCAGCGGCGGTAGCAGCCTTCGTTGCGACGGCAGCAGCAGCGTTGAAGTTCGTTTCAGCGATTTCGACGGCTTGCTTCGTGGCCTTCTGAACCGTTTCGTACGTGGTGTTCGCAGCGTTCAGTGCCGACTTCAGTGCGGCGACAGCCGTTTCCGAACCGGCCGGGGCGTTCTTCGCGACGTTGTCGACGAGTGCCTGGACCTTCTTGTTCTGCTCTTCGAATTGCGCTTCTGCAACCTTCGCGAACTCGGCTTGCGTCGACGATGCGATTTCGTACAGGTGACGGCCGTACGACAGCACCTTTTCCGCGACCGGCTGCGACAGGCTGGCTTGCAGTGCGATCAGTTCCTGTGCGTCCTTCACCGACAGCAGGCGCTGTGCGTTTTCCTGGCCTTCGGCCAGCGTCGACTTCACGACCTGCAGGTTGAGTTCGATCAGCTTCTCGACGCCTTCGAACGCCTTGGTCGTCAGACCGAACAGGCTTTCGAGGTTGGCTTTCTGTGCAGCGGCGATTTGCTCGGGGGTCAGCAAGGACATGTCCAGCTCCTGAAAAGCGATCGCGTCGATCGCAGGGTAAAGGGCACTACGACGGGGAACCTCGGATGCGCGTGCTTTGTGCAACGCAGCAATGAGGCCTATTTTAGGGCAGCGGAAACGGATGTCAAGTATTTTTTGTGCGTTGCACAATCGCGACAAATTATCGATAAAACAACAAGTTATCGTGCCCGTTCGGAATCGGTTTCATGCGCGTCTCCCAGATGGTGCGCACGGGCGCGGGGCGCACGCGGCGCACCATGATCATGCACAGGTAAACCTGACAGGGTCATGGAACGTTATCCTTCTGTTCCTGTCGAAAACGCGCCGTTTCGATGCGCGTACCGTGGCGACGTGCCGCCGCCACGGCCGAGACCGGCTCCCAAGGCACCCCGAGCGCCGGATACGTAGTTTCCCCGCTTTAAATCGCTTCCGAAGTGACGTTATCTCAATTAACCGTGTGTAATCGGGAGACGGGTACTGTCGGGCAGCGCATCCCATGAATTTTTTCGATGGGAGCGGGAGGGTTCATTGGTCAGAGGTTGGCCAACCCTTACATTCCGGTTTAACGACGATCGGTAAGTGCCTAATATTGCTCTTTTTTTCAGCTTTAACTACACTTGCGGAAACCTCCCGCCCGCTTTGTCCAGACCCCAATGAAAGCCGAATCGTTTTCACCGCGCAGATTGTTGCAGAGCATGACGCTCGGCACGGCTGTGTCGGTCGCTGTCGCCTTGCTGGCGACCACCGCGTCCGTCACGCCCGCTGACGCCTTTGCCGCCACTGCGAAGACCCAACAAGCCGCCAAGAAAAAGGCTGTCGCTCCTGCTTCGTCCGCGAAGAAGAAGTCGGCCAAGGCCACCTCCGACAAATCCGCCAAGGTCGCCGCGGCCGATGCGCCGCGCGCAAAGGCGTCGCGCAAGCGCGTGACGCTCGCGGCGAACAGCGTGCGTGCCGGCCATCACGGCGCGGTTCGCAAGGTCGCGTTCCAGCCGCGCCGGCAGAGCGTCGGCCAGGCGTTCGGCCTGCACGATACGCCGGACGCACTCGCGCTGCGTTCGAGCGTCGCGTACGTCGTCGACCAGAACACCGGCGAGCCGCTGTTCGACAAGAATTCGCACGCCGTCGTGCCGATCGCGTCGATCTCGAAGCTGATGACGGCGATGGTCGTGCTCGACTCGAAGGCGCCGATGGCCGACCAGATCGAAGTCACCGACGAAGACCGCGACTACGAGAAGGGCACGGGCTCGCGCCTGTCGGTCGGCTCGGTGCTGTCGCGTGAAGACATGCTGCACATCGCGCTGATGGCGTCGGAAAACCGCGCGGCCGCCGCGTTGTCGCGTTATTACCCGGGCGGTCGTCCGGCGTTCATCGCCGCGATGAACGCGAAGGCGAAGTCGCTCGGCATGACCGATACCCATTTCGAGAATTCGACCGGCCTGTCGAGCTCGAACGTGTCGAGCGCGCGCGATCTGGTGAAGATGGTCAATGCGGCGTACCAGTACCCGATGATCCGTCAGTTCTCGACCGATCGCAGCTACGAGGTGTACACGGGCAAGCGCAATCTCGCCTACAACAGCACGAACGCGCTGATCCGCGGCAACGGCTCGTGGGACATCGGTCTGCAGAAGACGGGCTTCATCAACGAAGCGGGCGAATGCCTCGTGATGCAGGCGACGATCCACGGCCGGCCGATGGTGATGGTGCTGCTCGATTCGTTCGGCAAGTATTCGCGCTTCGCCGACGCGGCACGCCTGCGCAACTGGCTCGACGCCGGCGGCGGCGAGCGCCTGACGGCGGCCAACACGCCGAACGGCGGGACCTGATCGCACGGTGGCGTGGCCGCTCGCCGCCGCGCCGATGGCAGTAAAAAAGCCCCGCAATCGCGGGGCTTTTTTACTGCGGGCGCGCGGAGCGGCTTACGCCTGCCGCTGCAGCCCGTCCGCATCCTTCGTGGGCGCCGGCCGGTAGCCGAGCGATTCCGAAATGGTGAGGGCAGTACGGCTCAACTGGCCGAGCCACGCATCCTGAAGGCGATCGGCCGGCGCCGACAGCGACAGGCCCGCGACGAGCTTGCCCGAATCGTCGTAGATGCCGGCCGCGATGCAGCGCACGCCGAGCTCCAGTTCCTCGTTGTCGCGTGCGCACGATTGCTGGCGGACGATCGTCAGCTCGCGCTCGAGCTTCGCGATGTCGGTGATGCTGTTCTGCGTATGGCCGGACAGCCCCGTGCGCGTCGCATAGGCGCGCACGCGCGACGTTTCGTCGGCTGCAAGGAACAGCTTGCCGACCGACGTGAGGTGCAGCGGCGCGCGGCCACCGATCGCACGGACGACCTGCATCCCCGAGCGCTCCGAATACGCGCGCTCGATGTAGACGATCTCGTCGCCCTGGCGCACCGACAGGTTCACGGTCTGCCCGGTGAGGCGGTGCAGCTCGCGCATCGGCATCAGCGCCGCGTCGCGTACCGACAGGCGTGCCTTCACGAGGTTGCCGAGCTCCAGCAGCCGCATGCCGAGGCGATACGTGCCGGGATCGGAGCGGTCGACGAGGCGGCAGGTCACCATGTCGTTGAGGATGCGGTGCGCCGTAGACGGGTGCAGCTCCGTGCGCTGCGCAAGTTCCTTCAGGCTCACGGGGTCACTGTGCGCGGCGAGCGCGTCCAGCAACCGCATCATGCGTTCGATCACCTGGATCGACGTTTTGGAATCCGGGGTGGGTTGGCTCATGTCGGGGGAGAAATCGGTTGACGCGGCAAGCGGTGTTGCAACGATTGTATCTCGTATCGTGAAAAAAGCGAACGCCGTTCGAGGAAGTCCTCGTTTCGCGCAGTGCGGGCTTGCGCGCGAGCCGGCGTTGGTCTCGCCGGCCAAACGGCGGATAATGAGAGCCGTTTTCTCGAAGGAGCGCGTATGCGAGTCGGTTTGTTCGTGACCTGCCTGGTCGATCTGATGCGTCCGGAAATCGGTTTTTCGGCGCTCAAGCTGATTCGCGACGCCGGCTACGAGGTGATCGTGCCGCCCGCGCAGACTTGCTGCGGCCAGCCGGCCTACAACTCGGGCGACCGCGCGCTCGCCCGCGATCTCGCGGAAAAGACGCTGCGCGAGTTCGAGCAGTTCGATTACGTCGTCGCGCCGTCGGGTTCGTGCGGCGGGATGATCCGTGCGCACTACGGCGACCTGTTCCGCGACGACCCCGAACTGATGGGGCGCTACACGCGGTTCCAGCAGAAGGTCTACGAACTGACCGATTTCCTGGCGAATGTCGCGAAGGTCTCGCTCGCGCCGGGTGAATTCACGGGGCCAGTCACCTATCACGATTCATGCTCGGGCCTGCGCGAACTCGGCGTGAAGGCGCAGCCGCGCGCGCTGCTCGCGCAGCGCGGCATCGCGGTTACCGAGATGAAGGACTGCGAGCACTGCTGCGGCTTCGGCGGCACGTTTGCGGTGAAGTACGGCGACATCTCGGCGGCCATCGCGGACGAGAAGTGCGCGAACGTGCGCGCGTCGGGTGCGGGCGCCGTCGTGCTCGGCGATCTCGGCTGCATGCTGAACATCGAAGGGCGGTTGCGCCGCACCGGCGACCGCGACACGCGCGTGCTGCACGTCGCGCAGGTGCTGGCGGGCGACGTCTGACGCCCGGTTCCGCTCACTTTTCCCCGATACCGCGATGCAAGTCCAATCGATGCATTTCAAGGCGCGCGCCGGCCAGAAGCTGGCCGACCAGCGCCTGCAGCAGAACCTGAAGAAGCTGTCGACGAAGTTCGTGTCCGCGCGTGCCGACGCGATGACCGCGATCGACTTCCCGGCCACGCGGGCCGCGCTCAAGGCGCGCCGCAACCGCGCGCTGGAGAATCTCGACGTCTGGCTCGAGGCCTTCGAGCAGGAGGCGACGCGGCGCGGCACGACCGTGCTGTTCGCCGAGACGACGGCGGACGCCGCGCGGCTCGTGGCCGACATCGCGCGCCGTCACGACGTGAAGAAGGTCATCAAGACCAAGTCGATGGTGTCGGAGGAAATGCGCCTGAACGCGGTGCTCGCGGAAATGGGCGTGCAATCGATCGAGACGGACCTCGGCGAATACATCCTGCAGATCAACGACAACGAGCCGCCGAGCCACATCATCGCGCCCGTCGTCCACAAGGACAAGGACGAGATCGCCGACCTGTTCGCGCGCACGCACCACCGCGAGCGGCTCACCGAGATTCCGGACATGACGCGGGAGGCGCGCGAGGTGCTGCGCCCGCATTTCATGTCGGCCGACATGGGCGTGACCGGCGGCAACTTCGTGATCGCCGAGACCGGGTCGGTCGCGATCGTGACGAACGAAGGGAACGAGGGGATGTGCACGGTGATGCCGCGCGTGCATGTGGCGGTGACGGGCATCGAGAAGGTGCTGCCGACCCTCGAGGACCTCGCGACCGCGATGCGCCTGCTGCCGCGTTCCGCGACGGGGCAGAAGACGTCGAACTATTTCTCGCTGCTGACCGGGCCGCGCGGGCCGGACGACGAGGACGGCCCCGAGCACAACTACGTGGTGCTCGTCGACGGCGGCCGCACGGGGCTGATCGGCGGCGAGTTCCAGGAGATGCTGCGTTGCATCCGCTGCGGCGCATGCATGAACCATTGCCCGGTTTACCAGAAGGTCGGCGGCCATGCGTACGGCTGGGTCTACCCGGGGCCGATGGGTTCCGTGCTGACGCCGAGTTACGTCGGGCTCGATCGCGCGCTGGATCTGCCTCAGGCGGCGACGCTTTGCGGGGAATGCGACAGCGTCTGCCCGGCCGGGATTCCGTTGTCGCACCTGTTGCGCACGCTGCGCGAGAAGCAGGTCGAGCGGCACCTGCGGCCGTGGCGCGAGCGGGCGGCGCTCGCTGCATGGGGTTTCGTCGCGCGGCGGCCGATGCTGTACGCGCTGACGACGAAGCTCGCGGTGCGCATCCTCGAGCGGCTGGGCGCCGGCGGCACGCTGCGGCGCCTGCCGATGATGGGCGGCTGGATGGACACGCGCGACATGCCGACCCCGACCGGGCGCACGTTCCGCGAACTGTACGCGGCGTCGCAAAGCCACCTCGGCTGACGACTGTTCATCCGGCGACAACACTGCGTTCGCTATTTGGATATTTATCTCGATAGGTGCGGTCTATAGAATCTCGTCTGTAGTCCCCGGAATTGGGTTTCGGGGTACGAGGTCAAGGAGGTCCGCATCATGAAAAAGACAATATCGATGTACTGGCCGCTGGCAATCGTCGTTCCGCTGGCTGCGGCTGCCTATCTGCATGCGATGACCGATGCGCCGTCGCGTGGCCCGCTCGCAGTCCACCAGGCATCTGCCGAACTGGCGCGTGCGGTGTCGTTCGGGCTGGTCGACGACGCGGCGAAGCCGCTGCCGGCGGCATCCGGCGACGTCGCGCTCGTCGCGCCGAAGGCGCTGTAATGCACGGCGCCGTCGCTTTGCCGGACGGCGCGATTCCGGTCGCCTTTGTATAATGGCGCGTTCTTCTCCCGCGCGGTTCGCCGCGGCTTTCCGATAGTGCGATGACCCGCGTTTCGATCTGTTTCGTCTGTCTCGGCAACATCTGTCGTTCGCCCACCGCGGAAGGCGTGATGCGTCATCAGGTCGATGCGGCCGCGCTGGCGGACCGGATCGCGATCGATTCGGCCGGCACCGGCGACTGGCATGTCGGCGAGCCGCCCGATGCGCGTGCGCAGGCGGCCGCTCGCGGCCGCGGCTACGACCTGTCGACGCTGCGCGCACGACAGGTGAGCGCGGCGGATTTCGAGCGCTTCGACCTGCTGCTCGCGATGGACGACGCGAATCTCGCGGAGCTGCGCCGCCGCTGTCCGCCGCAGCATCTCGACAAGGTGCGCCTGCTGATGGAATTCGCGCCGGATTCGACTGAAACCGAAGTGGCCGATCCGTATTTCGGCGGCGCGCAGGGTTTCGAGCAGGTGCTCGACCAAGTCGAGCGCGCGTGCGCGGGCCTGCTCGAGACGCTCCGGGCTCGCACGGAGCGCTGATCGCGCGGTATTCAGCGGTCTGCGAATACCCTTTCAAAGACATGGATACTTGACTAAAAACGTCAAATATTTATACTTGACCAAAATCGTCAAGATTGCAGTCCCCTAGACACCATGAGACTCACCACCAAAGGCCGTTTCGCCGTCACGGCGATGATTGACTTGGCACTGCGCCAGGAGCAGGGCCCGGTGACGCTTGCAGGCATCAGCCAGCGCCAGCGGATTTCGCTCTCGTATCTCGAACAGCTGTTCGGCAAGCTGCGCAGGCATGAAATCGTCGAATCCGTGCGCGGCCCGGGCGGCGGCTACAACCTCGCGCGTCGCGCGCAGGACGTCACCGTTGCCGACATCATCATCGCGGTCGATGAACCGCTCGACGCCACGCAGTGCGGCGGCAAAGGCACGTGCGACGGCTCGAAGCAGCCCGACGGCCATTGCATGACGCACGAGCTGTGGTCGACGCTGAACCAGAAGATGGTCGAATACCTCGACTCCGTGTCGCTGCAGGATCTCGTCGATCAGCAGCGCGCACGCGAGGGCGCCCCTGCGGTGTTGCGCGATCGCCGCACGCCGGAGCCCGTCGCTGCACCGGCCGAACCGGTGCGCACGATGCCGCTCGGTCCCAATTCGGTGTTCAACATCGCGAGTTCGTGAGCGCGAAGGCGCCCGCCAACCCCCATAACGCACATAGTCCCTGCACAGAATTCCCGGAGCGACAGATGACCCAAGAGACTCTCCACCTGCCCATCTACATGGATTACAGCGCGACGACACCGGTCGACCCGCGTGTGGTCGACAAGATGGTGCCGTACCTGCGCGAGCAGTTCGGCAACCCGGCATCGCGCAGCCACGCGTACGGCTGGGATGCCGAGCGTGCGGTCGAGGAAGCGCGCGAACAAGTGGCCGCGCTCGTGAACGCGGATCCGCGCGAGATCATCTGGACGTCCGGCGCAACGGAGTCGGACAACCTCGCGATCAAGGGTGCCGCGAACTTCTACAAGGGCAAGGGCAAGCACATCGTCACGGTGAAGACCGAGCACAAGGCCGTGCTCGACACGTGCCGCGAGCTCGAGCGCGATGGCTTCGAAGTCACCTACCTCGACGTCAAGGATGACGGCCTGATCGACCTCGACGTGTTCAAGGCCGCGCTGCGTCCGGACACGATCCTCGTGTCGGTGATGCACGTGAACAACGAGATCGGCGTAATCCAGGACATCGAGACGATCGGCGAAATCTGCCGCGAGAAGGGCATCGTGTTCCACGTCGACGCCGCACAGTCGACCGGCAAGGTCGGGATCGATCTCGCGAAGCTGAAGGTCGACCTGATGTCGTTCTCGGCACACAAGACGTACGGCCCGAAGGGCATCGGCGCGCTGTACGTGCGCCGCAAGCCGCGTGTGCGCATCGAAGCGCAGATGCACGGCGGCGGCCACGAGCGCGGGATGCGTTCGGGCACGCTGCCGACGCACCAGATCGTCGGCATGGGCGAAGCGTTCCGCATCGCACGTGAAGAAATGGCGACGGAAAACGAGCGCGTCCGCATGCTGCGAGACAAGCTGCTGCGCGGCCTGTCGCAGATCGAGGAAACGTACGTGAACGGCGACATGGAACGCCGTGTCCCGCACAACCTCAACATCAGTTTCAACTTCGTCGAAGGCGAGTCGCTGATCATGGCGATCAAGGACGTCGCGGTGTCGTCGGGCTCCGCGTGCACGTCGGCGTCGCTGGAGCCGTCGTACGTGCTGCGTGCGCTCGGCCGCAACGACGAGCTGGCGCACAGCTCGATCCGCTTCACGGTCGGCCGCTTCACGACGGAGCAGGAAGTCGACTTCGTGATCAACCTGCTGAACAGCAAGATCGCGAAACTGCGCGAACTGTCGCCGCTCTGGGAAATGCACCAGGAAGGCATCGATCTGTCGACGATCGAATGGGCCGCACACTGAGCGCCGGATTGAACATACCCGCGGGCGGATTCGCGCACGCAGACGTAACGAGTCAAGGAGTCTGAGTCATGTCTTACAGCAACAAGGTTCTGGATCACTACGAAAACCCGCGCAACGTCGGTTCGTTCGCGAAGGACGACGACACGGTCGGCACGGGCATGGTCGGCGCGCCGGCCTGCGGCGACGTGATGAAGCTGCAGATCCGCGTCGGCGCGGACGGCGTGATCGAAGACGCGAAGTTCAAGACGTATGGTTGCGGTTCGGCGATCGCGTCGAGCTCGCTCGTCACCGAGTGGGTGAAGGGCAAGACGCTCGACGAAGCACTGTCGATCAAGAACACGCAGATCGCCGAAGAACTCGCGCTGCCGCCGGTGAAGATTCACTGCTCGATCCTCGCGGAAGACGCGATCAAGGCAGCCGTGGCCGACTACAAGAAGCGCCACGACACCAAGGAAGGCGATCAGGCAGCAGCCTGAGCGGCATCGAGCGGCTAGAGAAGGAAACGCGGCGGGCCCCGGTGGCGCGCCGCGGCAAGGACATCATGGCAATTACACTGACCGAAAAAGCAGCACAGCACGTCCAGAAATACCTCGTCCGTCGCGGCAAGGGTATGGGCCTGCGGCTTGGCGTTCGCACGACCGGGTGCTCGGGGCTCGCGTACAAGCTCGAGTATGTCGACGAGCTGGCTCCCGAGGATCAGGTGTTCGAGAGCCATGGCGTGAAGGTGATCGTCGATCCGAAGAGTCTTGCGTACATCGACGGCACCGAGCTCGACTTCGCCCGCGAAGGCCTGAACGAAGGGTTCAAGTTCAACAACCCGAACGTGAAGGACGAGTGCGGTTGCGGCGAATCGTTCCGCGTGTGACGCGGATCTCCGCGCGATGCGGGCAAGAGGCGGCACGGGCCGCCTTTTTAATGTGCGGCGTTTGCCGTGCGACGAACCGGAATTGAACGCGACGATGGTCTCGCTGAAAGACAGCCACTTCGACCTGTTTCACCTGCCGGCGCAATTCGCGCTCGACGAGACGGCGCTCGACGCCGCCTATCGGACGGTGCAGACGCAGGTGCATCCGGACCGCTTCGCGGCGGCCGGCGATGCGCAGAAACGCATCGCGATGCAATGGGCAACCCGCGCGAACGAGGCGTACCGCACGCTGCGCGATCCGCTGAAGCGCGCATCGTATCTGCTGTCCCTGCGTGGTGTCGACATCGGTGCGGAAAACAACACCGCGATGGAGCCCGCGTTCCTGATGCAGCAGATGGAGTGGCGCGAGGGCATCGAGGATGCCGCGGCCGCCCGCAATGTCGACGCGCTCGACGCGCTGCTCGCCGAGTTGCGCGAAGAGCGGCGCGTGCGTGTGGAACGTCTCGGCACGCTGCTCGACAGCGGCGCGGATCAGGCGGCCGCCGAGGCCGTGCGCCAGCTGATGTTCATCGAACGGGTCGCGTCGGAAGTGGGCGCGCAGATCGAGCGCCTCGAAACTTAACCGCGTGCCTCGCGGCACGCGCAGCAAACGGGCCGAGCGCCCGAACGAACCAAGATGGCTTTACTGCAAATTTCCGAACCGGGCATGGCGCCGGCGCCGCATCAGCGGCGACTCGCCGTCGGGATCGATCTCGGCACGACGAACTCGCTCGTCGCGGCCGTGCGTAACAGCGTGCCGGAGGTGCTGCCGGACGAAGCGGGCCGTGTGCTGCTGCCGTCGGTGGTCCGCTATCTCGAGAAGGGCGGCCGGCGTATCGGCCACGAAGCGAAGGAGCAGGCCGCGACCGATCCGCGTAACACGATCGTGTCGGTCAAGCGCTTCATGGGCCGCGGCAAGGCCGAGGTCGAAGGCGCGGCGAACGCGCCGTACGAATTCGTCGACGCGCCGGGCATGGTGCAGATCCGCACCGTCGACGGCGTGAAGAGCCCGGTCGAAGTGTCGGCCGAGATTCTCGCGACGCTGCGCTATCGCGCGGAAGATTCGCTTGGCGACGACCTCGTCGGCGCGGTGATCACGGTGCCCGCGTATTTCGACGACGCACAGCGCCAGGCGACCAAGGACGCCGCGCGCCTCGCGGGCCTCAACGTGCTGCGCCTGCTGAACGAACCGACCGCCGCGGCGATTGCCTATGGCCTCGACAACGGGGCCGAAGGCCTCTACGCGGTGTACGACCTCGGCGGCGGCACGTTCGACCTGTCGATCCTGAAGCTGACGAAAGGCGTGTTCGAAGTGCTGGCCGCGGGCGGCGATTCCGCGCTCGGCGGCGACGATTTCGACCACGCGCTGTTCGGTCACGTGCTCGCGCAGGCCGGCATCGATGCGAAGACGCTCGCGCCCGAGGACGTGCGCCTGCTGCTCGACCGTGTGCGCGTGCTGAAGGAAGCGCTGTCGTCCGCGCCGCAGGCGTCGCTCGACGTCACGCTGTCGGGCGGCGCGCACCTCGTGCAGACGATCTCGCACGATACGTTCGCGTCGCTCGTCGAGCCGCTCGTGCAGCGTACGCTCACGCCGACCCGCAAGGCACTGCGCGACGCGCAGGTCACGCCGGCCGACATCAAGGGCGTCGTGCTCGTCGGCGGCGCGACGCGCATGCCGGTGATTCGCGACGCGGTCGCGAAGTATTTCGGCCAGCCGCCGCTCGTGAACCTCGATCCCGACCAGGTCGTCGCGCTCGGCGCGGCGATCCAGGCCGACCTGCTCGCAGGCAATCGCGGCACCGGCGACGACTGGCTGCTGCTCGACGTGATTCCGCTGTCGCTTGGTGTCGAGACGATGGGCGGCCTCGTCGAGAAGATCATCCCGCGCAACTCGACGATTCCGATCGCGCGCGCACAGGAATTCACGACCTTCAAGGACGGCCAGACCGCGATGGCGATTCACGTCGTGCAGGGCGAGCGCGAGCTCGTCGCCGACTGCCGCTCGCTCGCGCGCTTCGAGCTGCGCGGCATTCCGCCGATGACGGCCGGTGCGGCGCGCATTCGCGTGACCTACCAGGTCGATGCGGACGGGCTGCTGTCGGTGTTCGCGCGTGAGCAGCATTCGGGCGTCGAGGCGTCGGTCGTCGTGAAGCCGTCGTACGGTCTCGCCGACGACGACATCGCGAAGATGCTCGAGGACAGTTTCAAGACTGCCGAAATCGACATGCGCGCCCGCGCGCTGCGCGAAGCGCAGGTCGAGGCCGAGCGGATGCTCGAGGCGACGCAGGCTGCGCTGGCGGCCGACGGCGAGCTGCTCGACACGGACGAGCGCGCGCAGGTCGATGCGTTGGCCGCGGCGCTGCGCACGATCGCGCAGGGCGACGACACGGACGCGATCGAAACCGCGACCAAGGCGCTGGCCGACGGCACCGACGAATTCGCGGCGCGCCGGATGGACAAGAGCATCAAGCGCGCGTTGTCGGGCCGCCGGCTCGACGAGATCTGAACTCACGAACTGCGCATCGGCCGGTAACGGCCCGCGCGACATTGAACCGTGCGGCGCCTGGCGCCGCACCCTGACTGACGGAACGGACATGCCTCAACTGGTGGTGCTGCCTCACGTCGAACTGTGCCCGGACGGCGCGGTGATCGACGCGACGCCCGGCAAGAGTATCTGCGACAACCTGCTCGAACACGGGATCGAGATCGAGCATGCATGCGAGAAGTCGTGCGCGTGCACGACGTGCCACGTGGTGATCCGCGAAGGCTTCAACGATCTGACACCGTCCGAGGAGGACGAGGACGATCTGCTGGACAAGGCGTGGGGCCTCGAGCCGACGTCGCGCCTGTCGTGCCAGGCGATCGTGAAGGAAGATTCGGACCTGGTGGTCGAGATTCCTAAGTACTCGATCAACCACGCGAAGGAAAATCACTGACAGGAACCGGAGGCAGGCGATGAAATGGACCGATTCGCGTGAAATAGCCATTGCGCTGGCGGACAAGCACCCCGACATCGACCCGCAGCGGATCAACTTCGTCGATCTGCGCCAGTGGGTGCTCGAACTCGACGGTTTCGACGACGATCCCAAGCACTCGGGCGAGAAGATCCTCGAAGCGATCCAGGCCCACTGGATCGACGAATCGGATTTCGACGACGAAGACTGAACACCGCTTGCGCCGCAACGGCGCAGACGGCCGGTCATGAAAAAACGGCTCGTGAGCAATCGCTCACGAGCCGTTTTCGTTTTCAGGCCGCTTGCCCGCGCACGACATGCGGGCAGGGGGCACCGATGCGATCAGGCGATCAGGCGCCGACCAGCGTGCCGTTCTCGATCCGCACGCGCTGGCCCTGGCCGAAAGGCGGCGGGTTGTGGTACGTGAACGTGCGCGTCGCGCCGCTCTCCATCTGCACTTGCACCTGATAGTCGGTTTCCGCGCGCACCTGCTTTTCGACCTGGTTGCCGGCGAGACCGCCGCCCAGCGCGCCGATGATCGTCATCGCGGTGCGGCCGTTACCGTGGCCGAACTGGTTGCCGAGCAGGCCGCCGGCTGCAGCGCCGCCCACGGCGCCGATCCCCGAGCTCTGGCCCGGCGTGCGCGTCTGCGTGATCGCGACGACCGTGCCGCAGCTCTGGCAGTAGGTCTGGGCCGGCGCCGACGGCTGCTGCGCGTATTGCGGCGGCTGCGGTGCCGTCGTATGACGGCGGTGCGGTGCAGCCGGGCGCGGCGCCGGCTTCGGCTCGGCCTGCGCGATGGCAGCCTTCTGTTCGGCCGCCTTCTGCTGCGCGGCGGCCTGTTCGGCTGCCTGCTGCTGGGCTTGCGCGGCCAGCGCGGCGCTGGCGGCCGCGGCCGTATCGACGGCCGGCTGCGATGCAATCAGCGCGGCCTGGGTCTGGCCGTTCTGTGCGTTGCTGCTGCTGGCCTTCGGGAAGATGCCCGTGATCGCAGCCGTCGCCGCGAGGCTGGCGACGATGACGGCGCCGGCGGCGGTGGCGATAAGCGGGTGAAGGCGTTGCTTTTGCGGCGTGGTCTGATTCTGGTTGTCCATTTTTTTCTCCGATGTCGATCCGGATCGGCACTGCGGCGCCGGGCCTGATCCCACGCTGCGGGCTCGAGCAGACTTGGCGTTCCTGCGCCTCGTTCTGGGCCCGTGGTCATGCGTGGTGACGCAAACGGAGTGTCGTCCACCGGCAAGCGGCGCGCCGTATCAAGGTGTAACGAATTGCAGCGGGGCGCTGGCGACCATGGCAGGGAAAACCCGGAGAAGGCCGTCGCGACGGGGGAATAAAACAGGGGAGGATCGAGAGCCGACGGACACCGGCCGAAGGGATTTACGCGTCGTTACAAAGCTGACGCGTGCGCGCCGCAGGGCGCGGCGCACACGCGGGCGCGGCGATCAGTCTTCGCGGCGCAGATGCGGGAACAGCAGCACGTCGCGGATCGTCGGGCTGTCGGTCAGCAGCATCACGAGACGGTCGATGCCGATCCCGCAGCCGCCGGTCGGAGGCATCCCGTATTCGAGCGCGCGGATGTAGTCGGCGTCGAAGAACATCGCTTCCTCGTCACCTGCGTCCTTCTGCTCGACCTGCTTCTTGAAGCGTGCGGCCTGGTCTTCCGGATCGTTCAGCTCCGAGAAGCCGTTCGCGATTTCGCGGCCGGTCATGAACAGCTCGAAACGCTCGGTGATGCCCGGCACCGTATCCGATGCGCGTGCGAGCGGCGACACTTCGACCGGGTAATCGATGATGAAGGTCGGCTCCCACAGCTGCGCTTCGGCCGTTTCCTCGAACAGCGCGAGCTGCAGTGCGCCGGTACCCGCGTTCAGGAACGCCGGCTGCGACACGTCGACGCCGAAGCGCTTCAGTTCGGTGCGCAGGAACGCGTCGTCCGACAGCTGGCCGTCGGTGTAGTCCGGTGCGTACTTCTGGATCGCCTGCGTGATCGTCAGGCGATGGAACGGTTTCGCGAGGTCGAGCTCGCGGCCTTGATACTGGATCGTCGCGGTGCCGAGCGCATCGATTGCCGCCTGGCGGATCAGTTGCTCGGTGAAGTCCATCAGCCAGCGGTAGTCGGTGTACGCGGCGTAGAACTCCATCATCGTGAATTCCGGATTGTGACGCGGCGACACGCCTTCGTTCCGGAAGTTACGGTTGATCTCGAACACGCGTTCGAAGCCGCCGACGATCAGGCGCTTCAGGTACAGCTCCGGCGCGATGCGCAGGAACATCTGCATGTCGAGCGCATTGTGATGCGTGACGAACGGCTTCGCCGCTGCGCCGCCCGGGATCGGGTGCAGCATCGGCGTTTCGACTTCCATGAACTCGGCGTTGTCCATGAACTTGCGGATCGATGCGATCGTCTTCGTGCGGGCGCGGAACGTGTCGCGCGTTTCCGGCGTGACGATCAGGTCGACGTAGCGCTGGCGGTAGCGCATTTCCTGGTCGGACAGGCCGTGGAACTTGTCCGGCAGCGGGCGCAGTGCCTTCGACAGCAGGCGCAGTTCCTTGCACTGGACCGACAGCTCACCCTTGTTGGTGCGGAACAGCACGCCGCGCGCGGCGACGATGTCGCCGAGGTCCCACTTCTTGAATGCGTCGTAGGTTTCCGCGCCGACGTCGTTCGGCGTCACGAAGAACTGGATCTGGCCCGACCCGTCCTGCACCGTCGCGAAGCTCGCCTTGCCCATCACGCGTTTGAGCATCATGCGGCCGGCCACCGACACCTCGACCGGGTTCGCTTCGAGCGCGGCCTTGTCCGAGTCGGCGAATTTCGCCTGCAGGTCGGCTGCGTGGTGCTCGGGCCGGAAATCGTTCGGGTAGGCGACGCCTTGCTCGCGCAGGGCGCGCAGCTTCTCGCGGCGCTCCGCGATGATCTGGTTTTCGTCCGCGGTGACGGCGGGCTGCGTTTGGGTCGGTTCGGTCATGATGGTCGGAATTCGGAGTGGGTGCGGCAACGCAAACGGGGGAAGGGCAAGGGGGCGCGGCCTGGCCAGGCCGCGCCGCGGCGCTTACACGCCCTGTTTGAGGCTCGCGCTGATGAAGTCGTCGAGGTCGCCGTCGAGGACGGCTCTCGTGTTGCTCATTTCGACGTTCGTGCGCAGGTCCTTCACGCGGCTCTGGTCGAGCACGTACGAGCGGATCTGATGGCCCCAGCCCACATCGGTCTTGCTCGATTCGAGCTTGTCCTGTTCGGCCTGGCGCTTGCGCATCTCGACTTCGTACAGGCGCGACTTCAGCATTGCCATCGCTTCGGCGCGGTTGCGGTGCTGCGAGCGGTCGTTCTGGCACTGCACGACGATACCGGTCGGCATGTGCGTGATCCGCACCGCGGAGTCGGTCTTGTTGATGTGCTGGCCGCCCGCGCCCGATGCGCGGTACGTGTCGATGCGCAGGTCGGCCGGGTTGATCTCGACTTCGATCGAGTCGTCGATTTCCGGATAGACGAACACCGACGAGAACGACGTGTGGCGGCCGCCCGACGAGTCGAACGGCGACTTGCGCACGAGGCGGTGGATGCCCGTTTCCGTGCGCAGGAAGCCGTATGCGTATTCGCCCGAGACCTTGACCGTCGCGTTCTTGATGCCGGCGACGTCGCCGTCGGACTCTTCGAGCACTTCGGCCTTGAAGCCCTTGCGCTCGCAGTAGCGCAGGTACTGGCGCAGCAGCATCGATGCCCAGTCGCACGCCTCGGTACCGCCGGCGCCGGCCTGGATGTCGATGAAGCAGTTGTTCGGGTCGGCCGGGTTCGAGAACATCCGGCGGAACTCGATGTCGCCGACGCGCGCCTCGAGCTTCGCGGCGTCTTCTTCCGACGCGACGAGGGTGTCTTCGTCGCCTTCCTCGCGGGCCAGCTCGAACAGGTCGAGCGCGTCGCGCAGGTCGCCATCAAGCGCGGTGAGCGTCGTGACGACGCCTTCGAGCAGCTTCTTCTCGCGACCGAGCGCCTGGGCGTTCTTCGAATCGTTCCAGACGTTCGGGTCTTCGAGTTCCTTGTTGACTTCGGTCAGACGCGCAGCTTTGGCGTCGTAGTCAAAGATACCCCCGGAGCTCGCCCGCGCGATTGCGCAGGTCGAGCAGGGAGCTTTCGATCGCGTTGAGACGTTCCGCTTCCATGATCGCTCGCTATTCTTGCTTCGTAAAAAAGCGGAATTATAGCCGATCGGCAGGGTTGCCCGGTGACGCAAACGGTGCTCGCACGCGCACCGCGGCCCTGTCCGGCGCGGCGCGCATGCATCGGCGGGCGCCGCGGGCCGGGCGGCCCGCGCTCAGCCGGCCGCGTGTTCGACGATCAGCTGGACGCGCGTGACGCCGTTCCACGTGTCGGCGACGAGCCGGTACGCGACCAGCGCGCTTTCCGGCAGGGGCTCCGTGTGGTTGAACCAGATCGCGTTGAAGCGTTGGCGGCCACGTGCAAGCTGCAGTTTCAGGTGCTTTTCCTTCACGAGCGACTGGGACACGACGTCGAATTCGCCCGAGAAAAGCGGGGCCGGAAAACCTTGCCCCCAGACGGCCTCGTCGAGCAGCCCGACGAACTGCGGCGTGAAGTAGGCGTCCTCGAGTTCGCCGTCGGTCTCGATCACGCGGGCGAGCGCGTCGTCGGACAGCCATTCGCGCGCGACCGCCTCGAACGCGGCGGCGAAGCGCGGCACGTTCTCGGTGTCGAGCGTGAGGCCGGCCGCCATCGCGTGGCCGCCGAACGCGACGATCAGGTCCGGTTCGCGTTTCGACACGAGGTCGAGCGCGTCGCGCAGGTGGAAACCCGGGATCGACCGCCCCGAACCCTTGACCCGCTTGCCTTCGTCGTCCGCGTGCGCAAACGTGAACGACGGGCGGTGGAATTTTTCCTTGAGCCGGCCGGCGACGATGCCGATCACCCCCTGGTGCCACTCGGGGTTGAAGAGGGTGATCGTGCACGCGTCGGCCGGGTCGACGTCGGCGAGATCGGCGAGCGCCTGCTGCTGCATGCCGGCCTCGATCTCGCGACGCTCGCGGTTCATCACGTCGAGCTGCTGCGCCAGGTCCCATGCACGGCCGATGTCGTCGGTGATCAGGCACTCGATGCCGAGCGACATGTCGGAGAGCCGCCCGGCGGCGTTCAGGCGCGGGCCGAGGCCGAAACCGAGGTCGAAGCCCGATGCCGTGCGCGCCTCGCGCGCGGCGGCGCGGAACAGCGCGGCGACGCCCGGTTGCATGCGGCCGTTGCGGATGCGCTGCAGCCCCTGCGCGACGAGCACGCGGTTGTTGCCGTCGAGCCGCACGACGTCGGCGACGGTGCCGAGCGCGACGAGGTCGAGCAGGCCGTCGAGGCGCGGCTCGGCTTCCTTGCTCGCAAAGGCGCCGCGGCGGCGCAGCTCGGCGCGCAGCGCGAGCAGCACGTAGAACATCACGCCGACGCCGGCGAGGTGCTTGCTCGGGAACGCGCAGCCCGGCTGGTTCGGGTTGACGATCGCGCGTGCGGCGGGCAGTGCGTCGCCGGGCAGGTGGTGATCGGTCACGAGCACGTCGATGCCGCGTGCGTTCGCGGCCTCGACGCCCGCGACGCTCGCGATCCCGTTGTCGACGGTGATCAGCAGGTCGGGCTTGCGCGCGGCGGCGAGTTCGACGATCTCGGGCGTGAGGCCGTAGCCGTATTCGAAGCGGTTCGGCACCAGGTAGTCGATCTGCGCGCCGAACATCCGCAGGCCGCGCACCGCGACCGCGCAAGCGGTCGCGCCGTCGCAGTCGTAGTCGGCGACGACGAGCAGGCGCCGCTTGTCGGCGATCGCGTCGGCGAGCAGCGACGCCGCGTCGGCGCAGCCTTTCAGCTCGGTGGGCGGGACGAGCCGCGCCAGCGCGGTCTCGATGTCGGCGGGGGACTGCACGCCGCGCGACGCGTACAGGCGCGCGAGCACGGGATGCAGGCCGTGGCGCGCGAGCGCTTCGGCGTCGGCGGGCGCGACGGGGCGGGTAACGATCCGGGTCATACGGGGTGTGCTTGTTGTTATTCGAACAGGGAGGCCAGCGCGCGGCGGCGCCAGAACTTGCGCAGGTCTGAGCGCGTCGCACGCAGCGTCACGGAACTCGTGTCGCCGCACAGCGTGAAATCGACGCCCGCCAGTTCGCCGTTCCGCAGCGCGGCGAGGGCCGGCGCGAACCAGTCGCGCTCGAGCGCGGCGAGTCCGTCGTGCCAGCGCGCCCAGTCCTGCTCGATGAACGGGGTGGTCAGCGCCGGCAGTTCGACGAGCGTCGCGCCGTCGGCAGCGGGCAGTGCGCCGAATGCGGCGGGCACGCCCGAGGCGTCGATCCGCGCGGCACGCGCAAGGCCGAGCGCCGCGGGCGATGCGGACAGCACGCGCGCGAACGGCTGGCCGACCGGTTTCAGCGTGCCCTGCGCATGGAACCAGATCGAGTTGACGGCCGGCAGCCCACGCGCTTCGCGCGCTTCGTTGACCGGGTGCTGGAACCAGGCCATCTGCACTTCGTTCTGCAGCTTCATCCACATCCGCGAGCGTTCGCCCGTATGCGCCTCGTGCGGCAGCCAGATTTCGATGTTGCGGCCGCTCGCGCGCAGCGGCGCGGCGCCGGCGAGCCGGGCGAGCTGCTCGCTCGACAGGTACCAGCGTGACGGGTTCGGCGCTTCGAGCCGTACGCCGAGCTCCTCGATCAGCGGCCGGGCGACCGCGAGCAGCGCGGCCGCGTCGCCGTCGTCGAGCGCAAGGGCCGCCGGATCGACGAGCACCAGGTGATCGTGCGCGATTTCGACGTGCACGGGCTCGACGCAGGCCCAGGCCCGGGCACCCGGATCGCCGCCGTCCGCCAGCAGCATGTAGGGCGCGAGCGGCGCCTCGTCGGCGGCGTTGCCCTGGGTCGCGCCGAACTGGCGGGCCAGCCAGCGCTCGTGCGGCAGCGTGCGCTGGAAGTCCTCGCCAGCCACGCGCTCGACGAGGCTCGCGCGGGCGAGCAACTTTTCGAGCGCGGGGCTGTCCAGCGTGTGCAGGGACGAGGCCGCATCGGCCGCCGACGGCAGCGCGAACGGAACGAGAAAATGGAGGCGTCGGTCGTGCATGATGGTGCGCATTGTATGGCAAACTGCGCGCGTGATCGGGCCGGCTGACGGCCCGTTCGCGTCCGGCGGCCGTTTTTCGACCGTGCCCGGGCCGGTGCCCGCCACCGGGCGGCGGTCCGCCGCGGGGCGCCTCCCCGCCGTAACCAGCAGAAAGGATTCGCTTGAAACTTCCGTACGAATGGCAGATCGGCTGGCGCTACACGCGCGCCGGCAAACGCACGACCGGTAACGGCTTCATTTCCTTCATCGCGCTCGTGTCGATGCTCGGGATCGCGCTCGGTGTCGCGGCGCTGATCGTCGTGCTGTCGGTGATGAACGGCTTCCAGAAGGAAGTGCGCGACCGCATGCTGTCGGTGCTCGCGCACGTCGAGGTGTTCTCGCCGACGGGCTCGATGCCCGACTGGCAGCTGACCGCGCAGGAAGCGCGCCGCAATCCGTCGGTGATCGGCGCGGCGCCGTACGTCGACGCGCAGGCGCTGCTCACTCGCCAGGACGCGGTGAGCGGCGTGATGCTGCGCGGTGTCGAGCCGACGCTCGAGCCGCAGGTGTCGGACATCGGCAAGGACATGAAGGCCGGCCAGCTCGCCGCGCTCGTGCCGGGCCAGTTCGGCATCGTGCTCGGCGATGCGCTTGCCGGCAACCTCGGCGTGACGGTCGGCGACAAGGTGACGCTCGTCGCGCCGGAGGGTTCGATCACGCCGGCCGGCATGATGCCGCGGCTGAAGCAGTTCACGGTCGTCGGCGTGTTCGAGTCCGGGCACTACGAATACGACAGCACGCTCGCGATGATCAACATCCGCGATGCCGAGGCACTGTTCCGGATGGCCGCGCCGACCGGTGTGCGGCTGCGGCTGAAGGACATGCAGAAGGCGCCGGACGTGGCGGTCGAACTGTCGCATACGCTGTCGGGCAGCCTGTACATCCGCGACTGGACCCAGCAGAACAAGACGTGGTTCTCGGCCGTGCAGATCGAGAAGCGGATGATGTTCATCATCCTCACGCTGATCATCGCGGTGGCCGCGTTCAACCTCGTGTCGTCGCTCGTGATGACGGTGACCAACAAGCAGGCCGACATCGCGATCCTGCGCACGCTCGGCGCGCAGCCGGGGTCGATCATGAAGATCTTCGTCGTGCAGGGCGTGACGATCGGCTTCGTCGGCACGGCGTCGGGCGTCGCGCTCGGCTGCCTGATCGCATGGAGCATCCCGTGGCTGATCCCGATGATCGAGCACCTGTTCGGTGTGCAGTTCCTGCCGCCGTCCGTGTACTTCATCAGCGAGCTGCCGTCCGAACTCGTCGCGAGCGACGTGATCCGGATCGGGCTGATCGCGTTCGCGCTGTCGGCTGTCGCGACGCTCTATCCGAGCTGGCGCGGCGCGAAGGTGAAGCCGGCGGAGGCCCTTCGCTATGAATGATCGCGCGACCGCATTCGCGGATTCACGACAACACAACAGACAGGATTCGGCAGGTATGCAGGAATACGTGCTTCAGGCGCGCGGGATCACGAAGGCGTTCGTGCAGGGCGGCTTCAACGTGCAGGTGCTCGACAATACCGAGCTGACGGTGCGGCGCGGCGAGAAGCTTGCGGTCGTCGGCGCGTCGGGCTCCGGCAAGAGCACGCTGCTGCACGTGCTGGGCGGGCTCGACGAGCCGAGCGCGGGCGAGGTGTCGCTGCTCGGCAAGCCGTTCACGCAACTCGCCGAGCGCGAGCGCAACGAATTGCGCAACCGTGCGCTCGGTTTCGTCTACCAGTTCCATCACCTGCTGCCCGAGTTCACCGCGCTCGACAACGTCGCGATGCCGCTGCGCATCCGCCGGATGACGACCGAGGCCGCGCGTGCCGAGGCCCAGGCGATGCTCGAGCGCGTCGGTCTCGGGCCGAGGGCGAAGCATCGGCCGGGCGAGCTGTCGGGTGGTGAGCGGCAGCGCGTCGCGATCGCGCGCGCGCTGGTCACGAAGCCCGCGTGCGTGCTCGCCGACGAGCCGACCGGCAACCTCGACGGCACGACGGCCGATACGGTGTTCAACCTGATGCTCGAATTGTCGGAAACGCTCGAAACGAGCTTCGTGATCGTCACGCACGATCCCGATCTCGCCGCGCGCTGCGACCGCATCATGCGGCTGCGCGACGGCGTGCTGCACGAGGAGCCGGCGTTGCCGGTGTAAGTGATCGCCGCTGGCCGGTGCCGGGTTCGTCCCGGCGCGGCGCCAGCGTGCTGGAACATCGCCATGTGGATCGATACGCACTGCCATCTCGATGCCGCCGAGTTCGACGCCGACCGCGATGCGGTCGTACAGGCGGCGCACGCGGCCGGCGTGTCGCGCATCGTGATCCCGAGCGTCGGGCGCGACAACTTCACGACGGTGCGCGAGCTTGCGCAACGCACGCCGGGCGCGGTCTACGCGCTCGGTATCCATCCGATGTACACGCCGCGCGCACGCGACGAGGATCTCGACCTGTTGCGCATGGAAATCGAGGCGAGCCTCGACGATCCGCGCTTCGTCGCGATCGGCGAGATCGGACTCGACTATTTCGTGCCGGGGCTCGACGACGCGCGGCAGCAGTTCTTCTACCAGGGGCAGCTGAAGCTGGCGCGCGAATTCGACCTGCCCGTGCTGTGTCACGTGCGCAAGTCGCAGGACCGCGTACTGGCCGGGCTGCGCCGCTTCGGCGTGCGGCGCGGCATCGCGCATGCGTTCAACGGCAGTTTTCAGCAGGCCGAAGCGTATCTCGCGCATGGGCTGCATCTCGGCTTCGGCGGCAACGTGACGTTCACGCGGGCGCTGCAGATCCGCCGGCTCGCGGCGCAGTTGCCGCTCGATGCGATCGTCGTCGAGACGGACTCGCCCGACATCGCGCCCGAATGGGCATACAAATCCCGCAACACGCCCGACCAGGTGCCGCGCATCGGCGACGTGCTCGCCGAACTGCGCGGGATCGACACCGGCGCGCTCTCCCTATGCACTTCGGCTAACGCGCTCGCCGCGCTGCCGCGACTCGCCCTTTCGTCCGCATAATCGTTGCCGGAAGGCGCCGTATTCGCAATGGCGGCGCCGGATCGACGAGGAGGGGCGATGCGCGTGTGGTGGATCGCGTTCGCGCTCGGCGTGGTCGTACTGCAGCGGCAGGCGACGCTGCCGGGTGCGTTCGCATGGACGATCGGTGCGGCCGTGCTCGCGGGCTGCGTGATCCTGGGCGCATGGTGCGTGCGCCGCCGGCGTATGCGCATGACCGTCGCGCTCGGATGGATGCTTTGCGTGCTCGCGGCCTGCGTCGCCGGATTCGGCTACGCGGCCGCACGGGCCGAATGGCGGCTGGGCGACAGCCTGCCCGTCGAGTGGGAAGGGCGCGACATCGTCGTCACCGGTGTGATCCGGGGGCTGCCCGTGGTCGACGACACGGGTGCGCGGCTGCTGTTCGCGGTCGAGTCGAACGATGCGGGGCTGGCCCGTTTCCCGCCGTTGATCCGTCTGTCGTGGCGCGCGTATGACGCGGCCGCGACGCGCGACGCGCTGCCCGATCTGCGCGCCGCGCAGCGCTGGCGTTTCGTCGTGCGCCTGAAGCGCCCGCATGCGGAATCCAATCCCGGCGTGCGCGACAGCGAGGCGGCCTGGCTTGCCGCGGGCATTCGCGCCGTCGGTTACGTCAGCGCGCCCCGGCGGGCGGTATTACTCGATGCGCGCGCGTCGGGATGGCGTGCATCGATCGATCGGCTGCGCGACGTGCTGCGCTCGCGTATCGGCGAGACGCTTGGCGGCGACGCCGGCCATCGCGGCATCGTCGCCGCGCTCGCGATCGGCGACCAGTCGGGCATCGGCGACGACGACTGGCGCGTGCTGCGCAACACGGGCACGAGCCACCTCGTCGCGATCTCCGGCCTGCATGTCGGGCTCGTCGGCGCGATCGCGGGCGGGCTCGTGTCGATGGTCTGGCGCCGTCTGCGGTGGCGCGCGCGGGCCGCGCCGCTCGTGTTGCCGGCGCCGTACGCGGCCGCGCTCGCCGCGCTGACGGCCGCGGCCGGTTATGCGGCGCTCGCCGGCTTCAACGTGCCGGCGCAGCGCGCGTGGTGGATGATCGCGGGCGGCGGCATCGCGTATCTGGCCGGACGCAGCGTACCGACGTCGGCGGTGCTGTGCGCGGCGCTCGGCGGCGTCCTGCTCGCCGATCCGTGGGCGGTGCTGTCGGCCGGGTTCTGGTTGTCGTTCGGTGCGGTTGCCGTGATCCTGCTGGCGGTTGCCGGCCGGCGCGCCGCGCGCGAAACCGATGCGGAAGGCGATGACGGTGACGAAGGCGACGGCCCGGCGGGCTTGTCCAGCCGGTTGCGCGCGTGGGGTGCACGCGCCGGGCGCCGCATCGCCGAGGCCACGCGCGTGCAGTACGCGGTGACGATCGGCCTCGCGCCGCTGACGGCCGCCTGGTTTGCGCAGATATCGCTGTCGGGCCCGTTCGGCAATGCGTTCGCGATTCCCTGGGTCAGCTCGGTCGTGACGCCGGTCGTGCTGGCCGGCATCGCGCTGCCGGCGCCGTTCGACGCCTATGCGTTCCGGCTTGCGCACGCGGCGCTCGAACCGATGATGACGTTATTGGGATACCTCGCCGACTGGCCGGCCGGCGTGTTCTGGTTGCGCATACCCGACTGGCCGGTGCTGGCGCTGGCCTGCGTGGGCGTCGCATGGGCGCTGATGCCGCGCGGCTGGCCGCTGCGCTGGGCTGCGCCGCTCACGTGGCTGCCGCTCGTCGCGCCGGCAGCCGATGCGCCGCCGCCGGGCGGCTTCCGGCTGACCGTGCTCGACGTCGGGCAGGGCGCGTCGGTGCTGGTGGAGACCGCCCGACGAACCTTGCTGTTCGACGCGGGACCGGGCGAGGAGTCGACGCATGCCGGTGCGCGGATCGTCGCGCCGGCATTGCGCTCGCGAGGCATCGCGGTGGTCGATTCGCTCGTGCTCAGTCACGCGCACGCCGATCACGCGGGCGGCGCACCGGCCGTCTATGCGGCTGCCGACGTGCGCCAGCTGCTGGCGGGCATTCCGCCGACGAGCGGGCTGTGGCGCGATGCGATGGCCGCCGGCGTTGCCGACCGGCTGCCGTGCGCGGCCGGGCAGCGCTGGACCTGGGACGGCGTGGTGTTCACGATGCTCTGGCCATCGGGCGGTCCGGGCGCGGGTTCGTCGAACGGGCAGTCCTGCGTGCTGCGTATCGACGCGGGCGGGACGTCCGCGCTGCTGACGGGCGACATCGAAGCGCCCGTCGAACGCCAACTCGTGGGCACTGCGCGCGACACGCTGGCCGCGCAGATCCTGGTCGTTCCGCACCACGGCAGCCGCACGTCGTCGGTCGAGCCTTTCCTCGATTCGGTCGGGCCGCGCGTCGCGGTATTTCCTGTAGGCTATCGCAATCGTTTCGGGCATCCGCACCGGGCGGTTCTCGCACGTTACGAGGCGCGCGGGATTCCGCTGCCGCGCACCGATCGCGACGGCGCCGTGCGGTTCGACGTCGCGCCGGCCGACGGCGGGTTTGCCTTCGAGCGTCATCGCGACGTCCGGCGGCGATACTGGATGGATCGGTGATCGCGGCAAGGGCCGCGTCAATTCCGGTCGACAAGGGAGACATCGGCGTTTGAAGGACATCCTCCATTTCTCGCATGCGAACGGCTTTCCGGCGTCGACGTACCGCACGATCTTCGCCGAACTGGCCGACGACTACGAGCTGCGCTACATCGAACGGATCGGCCACGACCGACGCTACCCGGTGACGCGCGACTGGCCGCATCTCGTCGAGCAACTGCTCGACGACATCGGCAGCCGCTACGAGCGTCCCGTCTGGCTCGTCGGCCATTCGCTCGGCGGCTACCTGTCGCTGATGGCTGCGCTGAAGAAGCCTCAATGGGTGCGCGGCGTCGTGATGATCGATTCGCCGATCATCGCGGGCTGGCGCGCCGGCGCATTGCGTGCGAGCCAGTGGGCGGGGCTCGACGAGCGGCTGTCGCCGGCCGCCGCGACGCGTAACCGGCGCACGCGCTGGACGAGCCGCGACGAAGTGTGGCGGCACTTCCGCGAGAAGCCCGCGTTCGCGCGCTGGGACGAGCGGATGCTCGCCGACTATATCGACTACGGGATCCCGCAGGCCGGGGCCGACGGCGAGCGGGCGCTCGCGTTCGACCGGCAGGTCGAATACCTGATCTACCGGACGCTGCCGCACACGCTCGGCCCGAGGCTCGCGCACGGCGCGCCGGTGCCGCTCGGTTTTCTCGCCGGCACGCGTTCGCGCGAGGTGCGCCAGGTCGGGCTCGATGCGACGCGCCGAGCGGCGCGCGGCCGCGTCGAATGGCTGGAAGGCAGCCACCTGTTCCCGATGGAGCGGCCGCTCGAGACGGCCCGCGCATTGCAGCGGATGCTGAATTCGCTGAAGGCGGCCGAGGGCGACGTGTCGCAGGGCAGCGCCCCGCTCGCGAAGCGCGCCTGACCCCGGGCCCGGTGACCGGGCCGCGCCGCCGGTGCGTGCGGCTGCGCCGGCCGGCGGTGGGGGCTTCGCCCCGGCGCCCACGGCTGGTGCGGGACGGCGCGAAAGGGCGCGATCATCGAGTCAATTGCTGAGAGAAGGGCGGGCTTTACGGTATAATCCGTTTTTCCCGCGAGCATTCAGCGATGACCAAATATGTTTTCGTCACCGGCGGCGTAGTTTCTTCCCTCGGCAAGGGTATTGCCGCCGCCTCCCTCGCCGCGATCCTAGAATCGCGCGGTCTGAAAGTCACCCTCCTCAAACTCGATCCCTACATCAACGTCGACCCCGGCACGATGAGCCCGTTCCAGCACGGCGAAGTGTTCGTGACGGAAGACGGAGCGGAGACCGACCTCGACCTCGGCCACTATGAGCGCTTCATCAGCACGAAGATGCGCAAGGCCAACAACTTCACGACCGGCCAGATCTACGAATCGGTGATCCGCAAGGAACGCCGCGGCGACTATCTCGGCAAGACCGTGCAGGTGATTCCGCACATCACGAACGAAATCCAGGCGTTCATCGAGCGCGGGGCGGCATCGGCCACCTGCGGCGAGCCGGATGTCGCGATCGTCGAGATCGGCGGCACGGTCGGCGATATCGAATCGCTGCCGTTCCTTGAAGCCGCGCGCCAGATGAGCCTGCGCCTCGGCCGCAACAGCGCGTGCTTCGTGCACCTGACGCTGGTGCCGTACGTCGCGACCGCCGGCGAGCTGAAGACGAAGCCGACCCAGCACAGCGTGCAGAAGCTGCGTGAGATCGGCATCCTGCCGCACGTGCTGCTGTGCCGTGCGGACCGCCGCATTCCGGACGACGAATCGAAGAAGATCTCGATGTTCTCGAACGTGCCGGAAGACGCCGTGATCTCGGTGTGGGACGCCGACAGCATCTACAAGATTCCGCAGATGCTGCACGACCAGGGCCTCGACCGGATCATCTGCGAGGAACTGAAGCTGTCGCCGAAGGACGCCGACCTGAGCATGTGGTCGGAGCTCGTCGAGAAGCTCGAGAACCCGAAGCACGAAGTGACGATCGGCATGGTCGGCAAGTACGTCGACCTGACCGAGTCGTACAAGTCGCTGATCGAGGCGCTGCGCCACGCATCGCTGCATACGTCGACCAAGGTCAACATCGAATACATCGACTCGGAAGAGATCGAGTCGAACGGTGTCGACAGCCTGAAGCACCTCGACGCCGTGCTGGTGCCGGGCGGTTTCGGCCGTCGCGGCACGGAAGGCAAGATCGCGGCGATCCGCTATGCGCGTGAAGCCAAGGTGCCGTATCTCGGCATCTGCCTCGGCATGCAGCTCGCGGTGATCGAATTCGCACGCGACGTCGTCGGCCTGAAGCAGGCGAACAGCACGGAATTCGAGCCGGACACGCCGGAACGCGTGGTCGCGCTGATCACCGAGTGGTATGACCGCGACGGCAAGGTCGAGACGCGCACCGAGGAATCCGACCTCGGCGGCACGATGCGCCTCGGTTCGCAGCGCTGCCCGATCAAGCCGGGCACGATGGCCGAAGAAATCTATGGCAAGGACGTGAACGAACGCCATCGCCACCGTTATGAAGTCAATAACCGCTTCGTGCCCCAGCTCGAAGCCGGCGGCCTTATCATCAGCGCCCGTACCCCGAGCGAGGATCTGCCGGAAATGATGGAGCTGCCGCGTTCGATGCACCCGTGGTTCGTCGGCGTCCAGTTCCACCCGGAATTCACGTCCACGCCGCGTGACGGTCACCCCCTCTTCAAGTCGTTCGTCGAAGCCGCGCTCGCCAACAAGCAAGCGCGCGGAGTGCAAGCATGAAGCTGTGCGATTTCGAGGTCGGTCTCGACAAGCCTTTCTTCCTGATCGCGGGTACCTGCGTCGTCGAGTCGGAGCAAATGACGATCGACACGGCAGGCCGCCTGAAGGAAATCTGCGCGAAGCTGAACGTTCCGTTCATCTACAAGTCGTCCTACGACAAGGCGAACCGCAGCTCGGGCAAGTCGTTTCGTGGCCTCGGAATGGACGAGGGCCTGCGGATCCTGTCCGAGGTGAAGCGCCAGCTCGGCCTGCCGGTGCTGACCGACGTGCATTCGATCGACGAGATCGAGCAGGTCGCGTCGGTCGTCGACGTGCTGCAGACGCCCGCGTTCCTGTGCCGCCAGACCGATTTCATCCAGGCGTGCGCGCGCTCGGGCAAGCCCGTCAACATCAAGAAGGGCCAGTTCCTCGCGCCGCACGACATGAAGAACGTGATCGACAAGGCGCGCGACGCCGCACGTGAAGCGGGGCTGTCGGAAGACCGCTTCATGGCGTGCGAGCGCGGTGTCTCGTTCGGCTACAACAATCTCGTGTCGGACATGCGTTCGCTCGCGATCATGCGCGAGACGAGCGCCCCGGTCGTGTTCGACGCGACCCACTCGGTGCAGTTGCCGGGCGGGCAGGGCACGAGCTCGGGCGGCCAGCGCGAATTCGTGCCGGTGCTTGCCCGTGCGGCAGTCGCGACGGGCGTCGCGGGCCTCTTCATGGAAACGCACCCGAATCCGGCCGAGGCAAAATCGGACGGCCCGAACGCGGTACCGCTGAACCGGATGAGCGCGCTGCTGGAGACCCTCGTCACGCTCGACCAGGCGGTGAAGCGCCATCCGTTCCTGGAAAACGATTTCAATTAAAGATCGAATGAACCTTGCGACGGTTTCGCGCGTCAGTAGCGAAAGCGGTTCAGGCGCGTGCGCCGTCGCAGTTTGAAGAATCCATCGTCATTCTCAGAGGAAACCCATGAGTGCAATCGTAGATATCATCGGCCGCGAGATTCTGGATTCGCGCGGCAACCCCACCGTCGAATGCGACGTGCTGCTCGAATCGGGCACGATGGGCCGCGCGGCCGTGCCGTCGGGCGCGTCCACCGGCTCGCGTGAAGCGATCGAACTGCGCGACGGCGAAGCCGGCCGCTACAACGGCAAGGGCGTGCTGAAGGCGGTCGAGCACATCAACACCGAAATCTCCGAAGCCATCATGGGCCTCGACGCGTCGGAACAGGCGTTCCTCGACAAGACGCTGCTCGAGCTGGACGGCACCGACAACAAGTCGCGCCTCGGCGCGAACGCGATGCTGGCCGTGTCGATGGCCGTCGCGAAGGCAGCGGCTGAAGAGGCCGGCCTGCCGCTGTACCGCTATTTCGGCGGTTCGGGCGCGATGCAGCTGCCGGTGCCGATGATGAACATCGTCAACGGCGGCGCGCATGCGAACAATAGCCTCGACATCCAGGAATTCATGATCGTCCCGGTGAGCCAGCCGACGTTCCGTGAAGCCCTGCGTTGCGGCGCGGAAGTGTTCCACGCACTGAAGAAGATCCTGAGCGACCGCGGCATGAGCACGGCAGTCGGCGACGAAGGCGGCTTCGCGCCGAACTTCGGCAGCAACGACGAGTGCCTGTCGACGATCCTGCAGGCGATCGAGAAGGCCGGCTACCGCGCGGGCGAAGACGTGCTGCTCGCGCTCGACTGCGCTGCATCCGAGTTCTATCACGACGGCAAGTACCAGCTCGCGGGCGAAGGCCTGCAACTGTCGTCGGCCGAATTCACCGACTACCTCGCGACGCTCGCCGACAAGTTCCCGATCGTGTCGATCGAGGACGGCATGCACGAAAGCGACTGGGAAGGCTGGAAGCTGCTGACCGACCGCCTCGGCAAGAAGGTGCAGCTGGTCGGCGACGACCTGTTCGTCACGAACACGCGCATCCTGAAGGAAGGCATCGAGAAGGGCATCGCGAACTCGATTCTCATCAAGATCAACCAGATCGGTACGCTGACCGAAACGTTCGCGGCCATCGAAATGGCGAAGCGCGCAGGCTACACGGCCGTGATCTCGCACCGCTCGGGCGAAACGGAAGATTCGACGATCGCGGATATCGCGGTCGGCCTGAACGCCGGTCAGATCAAGACGGGTTCGCTGTCGCGCAGCGACCGTATCTCGAAGTACAACCAGCTGCTGCGCATCGAGGAAGATCTCGGCGACATCGCGAGCTACCCGGGTAAATCGGCTTTCTATAACCTGCGCTAACGCGCTACTATCGGGTTCGTCATCTCGACGCCGCTCTGTGCCTGTGCGCGGAGCGGCGCTTCTTATATCTGCGTCTCTTACATGCGGCTTGTCACTGTCGTCCTGATTGCCTTGCTGGCGCTCATTCAGTACCCCCTATGGTGGGGACACGGCGGCTGGCTGCGGGTGCATGAATTGCGTCAGCAGCTCGACGACCAGCTCCAGAAGAATGCGGACGAGAAGCTGCGCAACGAGCGCACTGCCGGCGAAGTGCAGGATCTGCAGAGCGGCACCGCGGCCATCGAGGAGCGCGCGCGCTACGAGATGGGCATGGTGAAGGACGGCGAGGTATTCGTGCAGTTCGTGTCGCCGAATGCACCGGCCGCGCCGCTGAACAACATGCCGTCGAATACGTCGACCCGCGGCGCCGTGTCCGCGGCGCCGGTGCGCGTCGTGCCGAATCCGCAGTCGATCGCGAAGCCGTCGCGGCATCATGGCGGCGACAAGGGCAAGGCCGCGCATCACTGACCACGATCGTTCGAACCCATTGAAAAAGCGCGGGAAATACCGCGCTTTTTTATTTCCTGCTGGTAGTCAATCGGCTGGGCGACGGATGCTCACCACCACCATCCCGGGTAGCCGTAGCTGATACCCGTGCCCCAGCGATTGCCCCATCCGCCGTAATACCCGCCGTAGACGGTCACGGGCGGCGGCGAGTAATAGGCCCACGCGCGCGCGGCTGCCTCGGCTGCCATCGCGCTGTTCTGTTCGCGCAGCACCTGCTGGTCGATCTCGTCATAACGCTTGCGTTCGGCGCTCGACAGCGCATGCGGCTGGCCGCCCGACGCGCCGGGTTCGGGCAGGCGGCTCAGGATCGTGGAGGTCGGCGGCGGCATCGCGCAGCCAGCAAGCGCGAGCGTGCAGGCGGCAACGCTCGTCAGGACGACGGTACGAAACGGGAGACGAAACGGGAGACGAAGCGGGCGATTCATGTGTTTCTCCTGCAGCGCGCCGACGACGGGAAGCGGCTTGCGCCGAAGTGCGCGACTTCGGCGCGCGAGCCTTGCGTGCGACGCTCGTGCGTCATTATGCGCCCGTGCCCGGACGGCGGGCACCGGGGCGCCGCTCAGTGACGCTGTTCGGTCGCGGGTGTGATGCCCGTTTCGACGCCGGGTGCCGCGAACAGTTGCGCGACGTCGACCGGATCGAATTCATAGCGCTGATTGCAGAACTCGCAATGGATCTCGACGTGGCCACGCTCGACGATCACGCTGTCGACTTCTTCGCGGCCGAGCATGCGCAGCATCGCACCGACCTTCTCGCGCGAGCACGAGCACTGGAAGCGCGTGCCGGCCGGCTCGAAGTGCTGCACGTTTTCCTGCCAGAACAGCCGGCGGAACACGACTTCCGGTTCGACTTCGAGCAGTTCCTTGGCGGACAGCGTGCCGCCGAGCGTGCAGACGCGTTCCCACGTATCGGTATCGGTTTCGGCGTTGCGCGGCACGATGCCGCCGTCGCCCGGCAGCTTCTGCAGCAGCATGCCGACCGCGCGGTCGCGATCGGCCGCGAGCCACATCCGCGTGTCGAGCTGCTCCGAGTGATGCATGTAGTGCTCGAGCACCTGCGACACGGATTCGAGCGGGCCGTCGACGCCGTTCAGCGGCACGATGCCCTGGTACGGCTGCTGGCCCGGCAGCTTGTCGGCCGGGTCGAGCGTGATCACGCAACGGCCGTGACCGCTCGCATTGACGAGCGATGCGAAGCTCGTGTCGTCGCCGATCGTCTGGGCGGCGTCGCCGGCGAACTTCGCGGTGGCCCGCATTGACAGATCCGAACTGCACTGGACGACCAGCATCTGGACCGGCCCGTCGCCGAAGATCTGCATGATCAGGGTGCCGTTGAATTTCAGGTTCGCGGACAGCAGCGCGCATGCGGCCATCATCTCGCCGAGCACCGTGCGCACAGGGGCCGGGTAGTCGCGGCGGGAGAGCACTTCCTGCCACGTATTGCGCAGCGAAACGATCTCGCCGCGCACGGGCGCCGCATTGAACATGAATTTCTGTAACTGGTCGCTCACTCTTCTTCCTTGAAATCCGTGCGAATCATCCGATTCGCACGAGTTGCTCCTTGAAATGCGCACGCCGCTCGACGTACGTCTTCGCGTTCGTGCGCAACCGCGCGATGTCTTCCGCCGTCAGCTCGCGCACGACTTTCGCCGGTGCGCCGAGAATCAGCGAATTGTCCGGGAACGTCTTGCCTTCCGTCACGACCGCGCCGGCACCAACCAGACAGTTGCGGCCGATCACCGCTCCATTCAAGACCACCGCCTGAATCCCGACCAGCGACCCTTCGCCGATCGTGCAGCCGTGCAGCATGGCCTGGTGCCCGATCGTCACGTTTTCGGCAATCGTCAGCGGAAAGCCCGGATCCGTATGCAGTACCGCGCCTTCCTGGACGTTGCTGCCCGCGCCGACGGTAATCGTCTCGTTGTCGCCGCGAATCGTCGCACCGAACCAGACGCTCGCGTTCTCCTCGAGCACGACCTTGCCGATGATGGCCGCCGTATCGGCGACGAATACGCTTTCGTGGATCGTCGGGGCCGTATCGCCCAGCTTGTAGATCGTCACGGAGTCTCCTTGTCTCTTCGATGATGGGCGCCGGTAGAATGGCGCGTCCGGTTTGCCCGGCGCGTTCGCATTGCGCCGCGGAACAATCGCCTATTGTAAACCGTCGCGTGCGTGCGCTCCCGCGATGCGCGCGCAGGGTGTCCCCGTTTATGAGCATGGAGTCTTCTTCTTTCGGCGAGGCGCGTGCCTGCGTGCGCCGCGCCGCGCTTGTCGCACTGCGTGACGCAGAACCCGCGGCCAAGGCCGCACAGGTGCGTTCGCTCCACGATGCGCTGCTGGCCGGGCGGGCGACGATCGCGCCATCGCTCGAATTGCCCGAGCCGGCCGACCTGCCGGGGCGCCCGGCGCGCCCGCCGCTCGTCGAGCCGCGCCAGCTCGAGCGACGCAGCATGCGTTCGCCCGAAGGGCGCGCCGTGCTGCTGCACGCGCTCGCCCATATCGAGTTCAACGCGATCAACCTGGCGCTCGACGCCGTCTGGCGCTTCGCGGGCCTGCCGAACGCGTTCTACTCGGACTGGCTGAAGGTGGCGGCCGAGGAGGCGTACCACTTCACGCTGCTGTCCGAGCGCCTGGCGGCATTCGGGCATGCGTACGGCGATTTTCCCGCGCACAACGGCCTGTGGGAGATGTGCGAGCGAACCAAGGGCGACGTGCTGGCGCGCATGGCGCTCGTGCCGCGTACGCTCGAGGCCCGCGGGCTCGACGCATCGCCACCGATCCGCGCGCGGCTCGTACAGGCGGGCGACGAGGCGTCGGCCGCGATCCTCGACGTGATCCTGCGTGACGAAATCGGCCATGTCGCGATCGGCAACCGCTGGTTCCGGCATCTGTGCGACGAAGCCGGCCGCGATCCCGTGCCGACCTACCGGCAGCTCGCCGAGCAATATCATGCCCCGCGGCTGCGTGGCCCGTTCAATTTCGACGCACGCCGCGATGCCGGATTCGAGCAGGCCGAACTCGACGAACTGGCCGCGCAGGACGGGGCGGACGGGGTGGACGGAAGCGCGCCGCGCTGACCCGCTCGGGTTCGGCTGCGTTTCGACCACCGCCGGCTGTTCAGGGCACCCGGCAGATGGCGCACCCCGGTGGCTCGTGCGCGCCGGCACCGCTAGAGCGGCGCCTCGACTGCCGGACGCCGGAAAGAAAGCGCCGCCGCTATAATCGAACGACCATTCTTTTTTTTGAGCGGCTGCGATGAGTGCCTCGAGTTCTGTTTCCGATTTCGTCATGGTGCGCGGCGTCCAGCTGCATGTCCGGCGCTGGGGCCGGCCCGATGCGCCGACGCTGTTCATGCTGCATGGCTGGATGGACGTCGCGGCGTCGTTCCAGTTCGTCGTCGACGCGCTCGCGGGCGACTGGCAGGTGATCGCGCCCGATGCGCGCGGCTTCGGGCTGTCAGACTGGCCGGTCGCGCGGCAGGGTGGCGGCCACTACTGGTTCCACGAATACCTGGGCGACCTCGATGCGCTCGTCGACCACTATGCGCCGGCCGGCGAAGTCAACCTGGTCGGGCACAGCATGGGCGCGAACGTCGTGTGCCTGTATGCCGGCGCACGGCCGGAGCGCGTGCGGCGCGTGGTCGATCTCGAGGGTTTCGGGCTCGCGCCCGCGCGGGCCGAGCAGGCGCCGCGCCGGCTGCGCGGCTGGCTCGACGAGTTGCGCGAACCGCCCGCGCTGCGCCCTTATGCGTCACTCGACGACGTGGCGGCGCGCCTGATCAAGACCAATCCGCGGCTCGCCCCGCGCCGTGCCGCGTTCCTCGCCGAGCACTGGTCGAAGCGCGGCGACGACGGCCTCTACCACCTGCTGGCCGACCCCGCTCACAAGATGCCGGGTCCGCTGCTGTACCGGCTCGACGAAGTGATGGCTACCTGGGCGCAGGTGCGTGCGAAGGTGCTGCATGTCGAGGCCGTCAACTCGCCGACGCTCGCACACATCGCCGGCGACATCCCGCTGCCGGAATTCAAGGCGCGCTTCGACGCGTTTCCCGACTGGCGCGAGAAGCTCGTCGAGGATGCCGGCCACATGGTGCATCACGACCAGCCCGAGCAGATCGCGGCGCTGATCGAGGCGTTCTGCGCGTAAGCCGTGCAGCGGCAGCGGCAGCGGCAGCGGCAGCGGCGGGGCAGGCGGGCGGCGCAATTGCCGCGTTGCAGTAGAATGAAGCCTTACCTGCCATGCCGACAATGAACGCCGATCTCCACTGCCATTCCAATGTTTCCGACGGGTTGCTGTCGCCTGCCGACGTCGCGCGCCGCGCCCATGCGGGCGGCGTGACCCTGTGGGCGCTGACCGACCACGATGAAATCGGCGGCCAGGCGGCGGCGCGCAGCGAGGCGGAAGCGCTCGGCATGCGCTACCTGAGCGGCGTCGAGATTTCGGTCACGTGGGCGTCGCGCACCGTGCACATCGTCGGCCTGAACATCGATCCCGCGAACCCGGCGCTGGTCGACGGCCTGTACCGCACGCGCCACGGCCGCGCGGCGCGCGCAGTGGCGATCGGCGAGCAGCTCGCCACGCTCGGCATTCCCGGCGCGTACGAAGGCGCGCTGAAGTACGTCTCGAATCCGGACCTGATCTCGCGCACGCATTTCGCACGCTTTCTCGTCGAGAACGGCCACGCCGAATCGACGTCCGACGTGTTCGACCGGCTGCTCGGCGACGGCAAGCCCGGTTTCGTCCCGCATCGCTGGGCATCGCTGTCCGACGCGGTCGGCTGGATCCGTACGGCGGGCGGCGAGGCCGTGGTCGCGCATCCGGGCCGCTACCGCTACACGCCGGTCGAATTCGACGCATTCTTCGGTGAATTCATCGATCTGGGCGGCCGTGCGATCGAAGTCATCACGGGCAGTCATACGCCCGACCAGTACCGCGAATACGCGGATGTTGCGCGCCGCTTCGGCTTCGAAGTGTCGCGCGGCTCGGATTTCCACGCGCCGGGCGAGGGCCGCGTCGAGCTCGGCAGCCTGCCGCCGTTGCCGTCCGATCTCACGCCGGTCTGGGAACGCTGGCTCTGACGCCGGGCGGCTGACCGCCGCCCGTGCCGCCATCATGCGTTGCCGATTCTTCCCTCTTTACGTACCCCCATGTCCCAGTTCTTCAGGATTCATCCGGATAATCCGCAGCCGCGCCTGATCAAGCAGGCCGTGGAGATCGTCAGCAAGGGCGGCGTGATCGCGATGCCGACCGATTCGAGCTATGCGCTCGCGTGCCATCTCGACGACAAGGACGCGGTCGAGCGGGTGCGCCGGATTCGCGGCCTCGACGAGAAGCAGCACCTGTCGCTGCTCGTGCGCGACCTGTCGGAGCTCGCCAACTTCGCGATGGTCGACAACCGCCAGTACCGCCAGATCAAGTCGGTGACGCCCGGCCCGTACGTGTTCATCCTGCAGGCGACCAAGGAAGTGCCGCGCCGGCTGTCGCATCCGTCGCGCAAGACGATCGGGTTGCGCGTGCCCGATCACGCGATCACGCTCGCGTTGCTGGAGTCGCTCGGCCAGCCGCTGCTCGGCACGACGCTGATCCTGCCGCCGGACGACGAGCCGCTCAACGATCCCGAAGACATTCGCGCGCGGCTCGAGAAACAGGTCGATCTCGTGATCGACGGTGGCGCGTGCCCGCGCGAGCCGTCGACGGTGATCGACCTCACCGGCGACGAGCCCGAGCTCGTGCGTGCGGGGCGCGGCGCGCTCGAGCCGTTCGGCCTCTCGGCGCCGTAAGCGCGCCGTTCCATTTTTTGCGCGAGTGCGCTTGTTACAATAACGCGATATGGATGCTTCCCTGATACAGACCATCGCCGTCTACGCGCTGCCCGTGATCTTCGCGATCACGCTGCACGAGGCCGCGCACGGCTACGCCGCCCGCCTGCTCGGCGACAACACCGCCTACATGATGGGGCGCGTATCGTTCAACCCGATGCGCCACATCGATCCGCTCGGCACGATCGCGATCCCGCTCGCGATGTATTTCCTGACGGGCGGCGCGTTCCTGTTCGGCTATGCGAAGCCGGTGCCGGTATCGTTCGGCAACCTGCGCGATCCGCGCTGGGGCAGCCTGTGGGTATCGCTCGCGGGGCCGGCCTGCAACTTCGTGCAGGCGCTGATCTGGGGCGTGCTGACGCTCGTGCTGCCGGCCGTCGGCATCGACGAGCCGTTCTTCACGCGGATGGCGTTTGCCGGCGTCAGCGCGAACCTCGTGCTGGGCGTGCTGAACCTGTTTCCGCTGCCGCCGCTCGACGGCGGCCGCATCCTGGCGGCGCTGCTGCCCACGAAACAATCGATCGCGCTGTCGCGCATCGAGCCGTACGGTTTCATCATCGTCCTCGTGCTGGTCGCGACGGGCGTGCTGACGAACTTCTGGCTGCGCCCGCTCGTCAACGTCGGCTACGCCGTCCTGAGCGCCATCCTGTCTCCATTCGCCTCGCTTTTCTAACGACAACCATGTTCCCTGAACGTATTTTCTCCGGCATGCGACCCACCGGGTCGCTGCACCTCGGTCATTACCACGGCGTGCTGAAAAACTGGGTGAAGCTGCAGTCCGAGTACCCGTGCTTCTTCTGCGTCGTCGACTGGCATGCGCTGACGACGCACTACGAGACTCCCGAGGTCATCGAGAAGAACGTGTGGGACGTGCTGATCGACTGGCTGGCGTCCGGCATCGATCCGGCCCAGGCGACGCTGTTCATCCAGAGCAAGGTGCCCGAACATGCCGAACTCGCGCTGCTGCTCGGCATGAGCACGCCGCTCGGCTGGCTCGAACGCGTGCCGACCTACAAGGAGCAGATGGAGAAGCTGAAGGACAAGGACCTGTCGACCTACGGTTTCCTCGGCTACCCGGTGCTGATGGCGGCCGACATCCTGCTGTATCGCGGCTCGCTCGTGCCGGTCGGTGAAGACCAGGTGCCGCACGTCGAGATGACGCGCGAGATCGCGCGCCGCTTCAACTATCTGTACGGCCGCGAGCCGGGCTTCGAGGAGAAGGCGCTCGATGCCGCGAAGAAACTCGGCGGAAAGCGCGCGAAGCTCTATCACGAGCTGCGCAATGCATACCAGCAGGAGGGCGACGACGAGGCGCTCGAACAGGCGCGCGCGATGCTGCAGGAATCGCAGAGTCTGTCGATGAGCGATCGCGAGCGCCTGTTCGGCTATCTCGAAGGCGCGCGCAAGATCATCCTCGTCGAGCCGCAGGCGCTCCTCACCGAAGCATCGCGGATGCCGGGTCTCGACGGGCAGAAGATGTCCAAGTCGTACGGCAACACGATCGGCCTGCGTGAAGACGCCGAGACGATCACGAAGAAGGTCCGCACGATGCCGACCGATCCCGCGCGCGTGCGCCGCACCGATCCGGGCGATCCCGACAAGTGCCCGGTGTGGCAGCTGCACCAGGTCTATACGGACGAAGCGACGCACGACTGGGTGCAGAAGGGCTGTCGTTCGGCGGGCATCGGCTGCCTCGATTGCAAGCAGCCGGTCGTCGAAGGCATCCTGCGCGAGCAGCAGCCGATGCTCGAGCGTGCGCAGAAGTACATGGACGATCCGTCGCTGCTGCGCGCGATCGTCGCGGACGGTTGCGACAAGGCACGCAAGTACGCGACGGAAACGATGCGCGACGTGCGCGACGCGATGGGCCTGTCGTACAACTGATCGACCGCATGAGCGCATCCGTCATCGCCGCCGCGGGCGGCCACGTCGCCCAGGCCGAACCGTCGCGCTGGGTCGCGCAATGGTCGCGGCTCGTGCCGGCAGGCGGCGCGGTGCTGGATGTCGCCGC